>CBFCZU010000001.1:0-73401 GCA_965602635.1 uncultured Planctomycetales bacterium
CAAAGGTGCTTATTGCATAGACCCGGAAGGGGTCATGCAATAAGCAGGCTAGAGGTTCCGGGCGAGAGCTACAGGCATGAACATTTCGCTGAACTGGCTTACGGATTACGTTGACGTGGCGTCGGTCCCGGCCGGCGAGCTGGCCGAGGTCTTCACCAACGTCGGCCTGTGCTGCGAGGGCATCACGCAGACCGACAGCGACGTCGTCTTCGACCTGGAGGTGACCTCCAACCGCCCGGACTGCCTGGGCCACATCGGCGTCGCCCGTGAGCTGGCGGCCGCGATGGGGCTGGAGCTGAAGCTGCCCGACCTGTCGGCCGTGGCCACCGCGCCGGTCAAGGCCGAGGAACTCACCAGCGTCGCCGTCGAGGCGCCGGACCTGTGCCCGCGATACACCGCCCGGATCATCCGGAACGTGAAGGTCGGCCCGAGCCCGGCGTGGATGGTCGAGCGGCTCGAGGCCGTCGGGCTGCGGAGCATCAACAACATCGTGGACGTGACCAACTACGTCCTGCTGGAGTACAGCCAGCCGCTGCACGCGTTCGACCAGTCGCTGCTGGCCGAGGGCCGGATAGTCGTCCGCCGCGCCCGCGACGGCGAGGCGATCGTCAGCATCGACGGCACGCGCTGCGAGCTGACGGGCGAGATGCTCGTCATCGCCGACGCCGCCAAGCCCGTGGCCGTGGCCGGGATCATGGGCGGGCTGGAGAGCGAGGTGGGCGACGCGACGACCACCATCCTGCTGGAGAGCGCCCAGTTCGACCCGCTGGCCACCCGCCGGGCGGCACGCGGGCTTTCGCTGATGAGCGAGTCGAGCTTCCGATTCGAGCGGGGCGTGGACCCGGTCGGAGTCGAGGTCGCGTCGCTTCGGGCGTGCCAGTTGATACTTCAGACGGCCGGCGGCGAGCTGGCGTCGGGTCTGGTGGACGTCTGGGCCAAGCCGTTCAAGCCCGCCAAGGTCAGGCTGCGGACCCCGCGCTGCCGGAAGCTGCTGGGGCTCGACGTGGACGACGCCACACAGGCCGACACTCTCGCCCGCCTGGGCCTGTCGCCCAAGGCCGGCAGGGGAAGGATCACCTGCACCATCCCCTCGCGTCGGGCCGACCTGACGCGCGAGGTGGACCTGATCGAGGAGGTGGCCCGGCTGCACGGCTACGAGAAGATCCCTGCCGGCGGGCAGGTCACTCACCCGGTGACGGGCACGTCGGCGGATGAGCGTGCGCGGCGCGAGCTTGGTGAGGTGCTGTCCTCGGCCGGGTTCGACGAGACGGTCACCTACAGCTTCATCGACGACGCCGAGGCGGCGCTGGTGGGCTTCGACACGGGCGTGCGTGTGGACCCGAACGTGCGGCGGACGAACAACCTGCTCCGCCCGTCGCTGCTGCCGTCGCTGCTGCGGGTGTGCAAGTCCAACCAGGACGCCGGCACCGACGACGTGAGCCTCTACGAGCTGGCGGCGGTGTATCCGCCGGCGGGGGGGGCGGAGGCAATGCCGGCGGAGCACGTTGATCTGGCGCTGGTCACGCAGCGCGAGCTGCGCCTGCTGCGGGGCGTGCTGGAGGCGGCGGTGAGGCGGGTGTCGCCGGCGTCGAGGCTGGAGCTGGTTCCGGGCGCGGCGACGGGCCTGGCCCGGGGCGCGGCCGCGGAGGTCCGCCTCGACGGCGAGCCGGCGGGGATGATCGGCATGGTGGCGGCGGCGGCGCTGGACTACTACGGCCTGGAGAAGCCGTGCGCCGCGGCCTGTGTCCGGTTCGACATGCTCAGCGCCGGCGCGGGGGCCGGCAGGGAATACCGACCGCTGCCCAGGTTCCCCGCCGTCAGCCGCGACCTGTCGGTGGTGGTGGGCGCGGAAACCGCCTGGGGGCAGATCGCCGAGGCGATCGGCTCGGTGGCCCAGGGCGCCCGCGAGGCGGTCGAGTACGTGGGCAGCTACAGCGGGCGGCAGTTGCCCGACGGCAGCAAGTCGGTTACATTTACGCTTGTATATAGGTCCGACCAGGGCACGCTCCGCCGCGAGGAGGTGGACGAGATGGTCGCGGCTGTGGTGTCGGCCCTTGGCGAGAAGCTCTCGGCCCGGCTGCGGGAGTAGCCCGCCGCCCCGGCGGCTGGCGAATGGAGAGGCCGTGAGCATGTAATCGGCCGTTCAAGTCAACTTTTTCCGTCGCATTGCCGATATAGCGGTTGAGCTTGGCCGTATAATTGAGGATGAAACGCCTCTGCCATGTTCGACCGGGAACGACCTTTTGAAATGACCGACAACCCTGCCCTGGGCGGCGAATCTTGAACATGCCACTGGCATGCAAGCAAGCCACCCACCTAGCAGTAAAGGGTCTTTTCAAGGCTTCCCATCGGCATTGCGGTGGAGGCTTTCTTTTTGCCTCGCTGCCGGCACCGCTGGCACCGGCCGATAGTTCGGGTCGATAACGCAAGCCGGGCGCGTCTCTGGCCGATGTCATTTCTGCCAGCGGGGGCCGAGGAATAGATGCGTAAGGTTCCGAAGTGAGGCCTGCCCATGGAAGCCCGACGGATAAAATGTCCGAGCTGCAGCGCGGTCCTCACGCTGCCCGAGGGCCTGGGGGGGCGGATGCTGCGCTGCGGTCGGTGCCGGAAGGCGTTCTCGCTGCCTCCCGTCCAGATGCTGCCTGACGACACGATCCTCGGCTGGCTCGGCGGGGAAGAGGACCGCGGCGAGCCGCTGGCGGCGAAGACGGCGGCGCCGCTGGGCATCGATTTCTCTGCCGCGGGGGGCGATGACCTCTTGCCCGCACAAGACGCCGCATCGGGCGGGGAAGGGAAGATCCGCCTGGTGAGGCTGGAGGACAAGGGGGCGTTGTTCGAGTTCCCCGCCAGCCGACTGCGGGAGGAAAGCTTCCGCATCGCCATACCTCGGGTGTGCGTCCACTGCCGGGCGCGGTCGCAGCTCTCGGCGCACGTGGTCATCTTCGCCCCCCGGCTGCTGGACAGCGTCACCCTGGAGAGTGAGCACCCGGCCGGGCGGTTGGCGATCGACCTGAGGGGCATCGCCGCCCCCAAGGGCGCGGAGCTTCTGGCCCGGCTGCCGGAGGTGCCCGGCGTGCCCGCCCCCGGGAACCTGCCGATGCCGTACTGGGTCTGCGACCTGTGCAACGGCGTCGGGGACATTGCAGGGCAGATCAAGGTCAACCCCGCCACCGGGCAGGGGCTCTGCCGGCTCCGCCTGTGGAACCTGAGCGTGGCGCTGAAATTCTTCGCCAACGCCGGCGGCGAGGGCACGCCCACTTACGAGAAGTTCAGGCGTCACATCCAGCACATCGAGGAGGACCGCTGGGCGGCGCTGCCGCCGGTCGTCCGCCACCGCCTGGAACAGTGGTTCCGCCCGACTGGCGGGGAGCGCTTCCTGGCGTACGTGCCCGACCGCTCCCGCCGGCGGAGCGAGGACGGGATGGCCGGGCTGGCCATCTCCGACACCCGTCTGGTCTATCACCGCCCGCCGCTGCACCAGGAGCTGCCGCGCGGCTCGGGCCTGGCGGTCCAGGTCCGCTGGGCCGACGGGCGGGAAGTGGCCACCATCGATGCTCCCCAGTGCAAGCGCCGCTCGATCATCCTCGACCGCAACAGCCTCAAGCTCTTCCGGCGTTCGCTGTCCGAGGGGAACTTCCACGCCGCCTGGCGATGAAGGGGGTCGTTTGACAGACCGCGCCCGCCGGGCCTACTATCTTGCCCCGAGCGTTTCGTGAGCAGCCTGATTCAGGGAGCCAGCCATCAGCGAGTCGGCCTCGGACGCCGCGGCGATCACCTGCCGGCAGTGCCGGACGGACAACGCGCCTGGGGACCAGCGCTGCGCACAGTGCGGGGCCGCCCTCGCCCCGCGCGGCCCCGTGCCCTGGTGGCACATTCATCGCAGGCTCTACGACTGGACGCTGGCGTGGGCGTATCGCCCGTCGTCTTCGGTGGCGCTGGTGGTGCTGAGCTTCCTGGAGAGCATCATCTTCCCCGTCCCGCCCGACGTGCTGCTGATACCGCTGACGCTGGGCAACCGCCGCAAGTGGGCCAGGTACGCCGGCCTGTGCAGCGCCGCCAGCGCGGCCGGCGCGGTGGCGGCGTTCCTCATCGGCTGGCTCGCGTGGTGGGCCGTCGAGGGCTGGGCATACCAATACCTCGGCTGGAGCGGGCTGACCGAGAAGAACTTCAACGACGTCTCGAAGCTGTTCGAGAAGTGGAACTTCGTGATCGTCTTCGCCGCCGGCTTCACGCCGCTGCCCTTCAAGGTGTTCAACATCTTCGCCGGCGTCTTCGGCACCGGACCGGCCGTCGCCAACCCGGTGATGTTCTTCGTCTGGTTCGTCGTGGCGGCGACCGCCAGCCGGGCGGCGCGGTTCTTCATCGTCACCGGCCTGATGCGGGCCTACGGGGCAAGGATCACGCCACTCATCGAGAAGTACTTCAACTGGCTGACGCTGGTCTTCGCCGTCCTGCTCGTCGGCGGCTTCGTCGTCGCGAAGTACGTGCTGTGACGGGGCAATGCCGAACGTCCAGTGCCCCGGCCCCCGGTCAGCGGAGCTTCTTGAATTCCTGCCAACTGTCGCGGTCCGAGTGCGTCCCGCCGAAAATGACCAGGGGCGGCCGGCCGGCGCTCTCGACGAAGTACCATGACGCAGGCACCGCGACCCACCCCTCCTGGTCACTGTAGCCCTCATGTGTCAGCACTTTGTCCAGCTTGATATCTGCCCCGTCGAGCGTCCAGGTCCCGCCTTGCTGGAGGGGCTCGGAATTGCCCGCCAACTTGACGACCTGATGGAACTTGCCGTCGGTGCGGATCTCGATGGTGATGGTAGTCTTGCCGTGATCCGCCGTGTACTGCCACGTGCCGACTGCGTCGGCGGCGGCAACCTTCTTCTTCGTCGGTGTCGGCAGGAAGGCATGCCCGCATCCGCTGAGGATGAGGGCGAATAGGACTATCGGGAAAGAAGTTCTCATCATGCCGCCCCGCTGACGGCCAGGCCTGCCGCCCCGGTCAGCGCTGGTTGTTGTTGCCCTCGTCGCCCTCGTCGTCCTCGTCTTCGCCGCCGGGCTGCTGCGAGGGGTAGGGCACGCGGGCGTGGTACACGCCGCAGAGGCTCTTGACCAGCGACGACTCGATGCCGTGCACCTGCTTGAGCGTCATCTCGCAGTCGTCGAGCTGCCCATCGGTGAGGCGCTTGGTGACGATGGCATGGACCTGGTTCTCGATCCTCCCGGCGGTCGGCTCGGGCATGGCGCGGACGCTGGACTCCGCCGCATCGGCCAGCATGAGAATGGCCGCCTCCTTCAGCCGGGGCTTCGGGCCCGAGTAGCGGAACTCGACCTCGTCGGGTGCGCTCTCGCCGTTGCTCTTGCGCTGGCGGGTGGCGGCGTGGTAGAAATACTCCACCAGCGTCGTGCCGTGGTGGGTGGCGATGAACTCGTGCAGAACTCGCGGCAGGGAGTACTCCTTCGCCATCTCCAGCCCGTCCTTTACGTGCCCCTTGATCAGCAGCAGGCTCATGGCCGGCGAGAGCTTGTCGTGCTTGGACGGCGAGCCCGACTGGTTCTCCACGAAGTAGGCTGGCTTGAGGATCTTCCCGATGTCGTGGTAGTAGGCCCCGACCCTGGCGAGCAGCCCGCGGGCGCCGACGGACTCGGCGGCGGCCTCGCACATCGTGCCCAGCAGCAGCGAGTGGCTGTAGGTGCCCGGCGCCTCCAGGGCCAGGCGCTTGAGCAGGGGGCGGTTGGCGTCGCACCATTCCAGCAGCGTCATGGAGGTGACGATGCGGAAGATCTTCTCGGTCACCGGGAGGATCCCCTGGGCGATGAACCCACCGGCGACGGCGGCGGCTGCGGCGAAGCCTCCGTCAACGAGGGTGAACCGCGCGGGCACGCCCGAGGCCATCTGCACCATCCACACCGCGACCAGCACCACGCCGGCCGCCACGCCGCCGGTCTCGATGAGCTTGCTGCGGGTGCGGACGTCCCGGAGCTGGAAGACGGTCGCCGCCGCCGTGGACCACAGCACCAGCATCTCGCCCAGCGACGCCCGCATCTGAAGCGCAGTGAGCACCACCAGGGCACCCGCCACGGCGAAGGCGAATCGCTGGTCGTAGGCGATCGTCAGTATGGCCGAGGCCATGAATATCCCGAATACCGCCAGGTAGCGGTTAAGCTCGCCCGTGCCGACCGCAACCTTGTTCAACAGCAGCACCCCCGCCAGCAGGGCCGTCATGGCGAAGCCGCGCCAGAAGTTCTCCATCACCCGAGGCTGGTACTTGCGGACGTAGAGCCCCAGGAGCACGACCACTCCGCCGACCATTCCCGCCCGCCCCAGCAGCAGCAGCCACCTCCGCCAGGGCCGCCTGGTCCACTGGTCGGCGAGGTAGGCCTCGTGCTCGCGGTCGAGAAGCTCAAGCTCGGAGGTCTTCAGTCCGGTTCGGATGGTCCTGCGCGCCAGCAGCGTGCCTTCCTCGACGGTCCTCGCCCCGCGGGCGGCGGCGGGGGCGCTGTCGGGGGCCTGCCTGGCGCCCGCGTCGGGCAGTGGCATGCTGAAGCGGACACGGGCGTAAGCGTCGTGGTCGAGGTATCCCCCGCGCCTGTGGGCCGGCGGATCGAGGGGCATCGCGTCGAGGAACAGCGCGGCCGAGAACAGCAGCACGGCCAGCAGAGACGAGCCCACCCCGCCGGCCTCGCGGAAGCGGGGCCACCAGCCCGGGACGGCGGGCTTGGCCCTGCGGACCTCCAGCCGACGCTGCGGAAGCTTTTTCTTAAACGGCCACATGCCCTTTAGAGTCCGTAGTCAGCAGCCGGCCAGCCGCCCCGGCTACTGACCCGCGCTGTCCTGTTGCCGGTCTTTGCCGTAAGCGTCCACGATGTTCTGCACCAGGCGGTGGCGGACAATGTCCTGGCGCTCGAGCCGGATGAACATGAGCCCCTTCACGCCCGCCAGTAGCCGCTGGGCCTCCACCAGCCCGCTGGGGGTCTCGTCCGGCAGGTCGATCTGCGAATCGTCTCCGGTGACTATCATTTTTGACCCGTGCCCCATGCGGGTCAAGAACATCAGCATCTGGGCGGAGGTGGAGTTCTGGGCCTCGTCCAGAATGATGATCGAGTCGTTCAGCGTCCGCCCGCGCATGAACGCCAGCGGGATGACCTCGATGACGTCGTTGTCCATGAGCCGGCGGCTCTGCTCGAACTCCATCATGTCGTGCAGGGCGTCGAAGAGGGGGCGGAGGTACGGGTTGACCTTGGCCTGCATGTCGCCGGGCAGGAAGCCGAGCTTCTCGCCGGCCTCGACCGCCGGGCGGGCCAGGACCATCCGCCGGGCCGTGCCCGCCTTGAGCATGTTCACGGCGATGGCCACCGCCAGGTAGGTCTTGCCCGTCCCCGCCGGGCCCATGCAGAAGACCATGTCGTGTTTGCGCATGGCCTCGATGTATCGCCTCTGGCCCGGCGAGCGGGGGCGGATTACCTCGGCGGCATAGACGTCGATTGCATCCACGCCGTCGGACGCCTGATCCTCGGCGGACGCCGAGGCCATGGCGTCGGCGATCGCCTTCGGCGTGACGGGCTCGTCGTGGCGAATCCTCCGCTGCAGCGCCGCCAGCACGGCCGCCGCCCGAGAGACGTTCTTCGCCGCCCCGGTGATCTTCACCGCGTTGCCGCGGGCGAACATCTGGACGTTCAGCACCTCGCGGATGGTCCGCAGGTTCGCGTCCGCCGGGCCGAACAGCGCCGACCGACGCTCAGGATGCTCCAGCGTGACAGTCAGCTCCAAGCCTGCTACCTCCCATCTCCGGGCCGCTTCGGTGGCGGCTCATCGCAGCCACGCCAGCAGCACCAGCGCCACCGGCGCCGCCAGCAGTGGCGAGTCGATGACGTCGAGCACGCCGCCGAATCCGGGCACGGCCTGCCCGGCGTCCTTTGTGCCGGCGTCGCGCTTCAGGGCCGACTCGCACATGTCGGCCGCCTGGCCGAACAACCCCACCACGACGGCGAACGCCGCCACGGACGCCAGGGACATCCCGGCGATGTCGTGCGGGGCCAGCAGCGGCTCGATCGCGGCCACAAAGACAACGGCAGCCCCGGCCGCCAGCGCCAGACCGCCGACCAGGCCTTCCCAGCTCTTGCCCGGGCTAAGCGAGGGCGCGATCTTGTGCCTGCCGATGGCCGTGCCCGTGAAGTACGCCCCGATGTCGGCGAACTTGACCGACACCAGGAACAGGATCAGGGTGGCGACGCCGAAGATCATTCGTATCTCGAGCACCACGGCCGAGCATATTCCAAGATAGCAGATGCCCCCCAGCGTGGCGCCGATTCTTCGGATGGCGTCGGCGGCGCGGTAGCCGGAGACCTGGGCGGCGAAGACGCCCATGACGACCACGGCCATAACCGCCAGCAGCTCGGTGCCGGCGGTGTCGGTCATCTGCCGCCAGAACGGCCAGGTGCCCACCATCATTGCCCCGAGCGTTCCTACCAGCTTCGGGACGGCGATACCCACGGCCGCGGCCATGCGGGCGTACTCCAGGTACCCCGCGGCGATCAGCAGCAGCATCAGGCACGTCAGGGGCAGTGCCCGCAGTGGACCTGCCTGCCCGCCGGGTCCGACGGCGAGCCGAGGCCAGCCCAGCCGCTCCAGATGCCAGTCCAGCCAGCCCAGGCCGCCGACGAAGGCTATCAGAATGGCTCCGACCAGGATTCGCTTGAGCATGGTTGCACCATTACAAGCTCTGGGCGGGGCAAATGGAAGTCCCGTCCGCCCCTGCGGGCCTGTCAGTCGTCCATCGGCTCTTCTTCCAGGCCGGCGACGGGCACGCCGTGGGCGGCGGCGTAGGAGTGGATGATCTCGCCCAGGGCCTGGCGCCACTGGGGCAGCTCGATGCTCTGCTCGGGTGCGATCATATAACTCATGTCGGCCCGGCGGTCGGCGAAGTGGTCCTTCACGTCGTCCATGACGTGGATGAACTCGCGCCCGCCGGCCGGGGCGTTGCGGGGATAGCAGCTCTTCTCCCAGACCGTCACCAGCCTCCGGTAGGTGATCTGGAGGTCGTCGACGATCCGCCCGACGGCGGCGTGGGCGTCGAGCATGATCCCGACGGCCTGGGCCGGCTGGCCATCAACGTTAGCGGCGGCGGCGCGGGTGAGGGTCCGCTCCGCCCCGGCCAGGGCCAGCAGCATCCGCAGGTGGTGGCGCTGGAAGTACGCCAGGGCGAGGAATACCTCCAGGTTGAACCGGTTGCGGCTGGCGCGGGGCAGGTTGGCCTGAAGCCGGGCGAGGAGGCGGTCGTTGGCGGCGAGCAGGCCCGGCGCCTCGGCCAGAAGGTTCTCGTATCGCGAGCTGAACGAGGCCGTGAACGCCAGGTCAGGCAGATTCGGCAGCGCCGGTGGCAGCAGCGTCATGTCGGACCGCCCGACGGGGCGCTTGCCGCCCGAGTAGCCGTAGCCCGGCCCGCGGACCTTCGACGGGCGGCTGTCCCAGGAGGATTGGAAGAACCTCCCCCCGGCCTGGAGGTCGCGATAGACCTCGACCATGTCGGTCACCTGCCGCCCGTAGTACAGGTCCATGAACTCCGCGACGGTCTGCTCGACGGCGGCCGCTCCGGGCGTCCATCCGCCGGCGGCCATGACCGCCCAGCCGAGCCAGAATGTCTCGTTGTGCAGACCCGAGTCGTCCCAGGCCGTCACGTAGTTGCCGATGAGCTGCCCGTCGTCGTCCTTGGTCATGGCGCAGACATCCACGGCATCGTTCAGCCGGCCCCTGCTGAGCCGCCCGCCGGCGCTCGCGTGGTCGAAGTAGGACGGGAAGGGCATCTCCATGCCCTGGATCGGGCAGTAGGCGAACTGCCGGATGCCGTGGGCGGCCTCGGCCTGCATGTGAGCGGGGCTCTTGCCGGGGGACGCGATGCCGTCGAGGACGTCCGGCGGCAGCAGCTTGACGTGCTCGGCCAGAAGGGGGTACTCCAGCCAGATTAACACCCGCCGCCCGCGCTTCGAGAGGAACTCGTGGGCGGCGTTGACGAAGTCCACCCACGTCAGCGAGCGGTTCTCCGGGTTGTAGGGGCGGCGGAACTTCTCGCAGATGCCCGCGTAGTACACCTCGTCGGTGGAGACGTGGAAATACTCCACCCCGGGCGTCGCCTCGCAGGCGTCCTCGTACATGTCGAAGATGAGCTTCCGCGCCTCTGGCTCGTCCATGCATATCTGGTAGTTGCTCTCGTCGCAGCGGAGGTGGGCGAACTCCTCATGCTTGAGGACGTAGCCCAGGTGGGCCGGGGCCTGGACGTTGGGGATGATCTGGATGTGCCGCTCCAGGCCGTAGCGCGTCAGCTCCTGCATCTGCTCGGTCGTGAAGGCCTGCGGGGTGCCGATGACCGGGTGCGAGGGGTACTCGAACTTGTCCTCCAGCTCGAAAGCGATGGCGTTGGCCTTGAACCGGGCGGTCCAGTCGAGGTATCGCTTGAGGGTCTCGACGCGGTCCTGGTGGTGCTTGGTGTCCCAGTGGATGACGCGGAGCTGACATGATGGCCAGTCGCGGATGACGCCCACCGGCAGCAGGCCGGGTTGGCGCCCGTCGCCCGCCAGCAACTGCGCGAGCGTCTGGACGCCGTAGAAGAGCCCCGCCGGGGCGTTGCCGACGACCTCCACGGCCTGGGGCGAGATTCTCAGCAGGTACGCCTGTTCGTCGCGCGGATCGCCGGTGTTGGTCTCGACCGCCCCGGGGCGGACGGCCAGGACGATCGTCTTGCCGCCGCCGGCCTTGCCGGATTCCAGCTCCGGGCCGATCTCGCAGGCCAGCGCCGACCGCAGCGTTCGGACGGCGATGTCGTCTCCGTCCACCTTCTCCAGCGCAAGCTTCCATTCGGCGTCGAGGCGGGCCGAGCCGTCTTCCAGCTCCACCTGCCGGGGGGTCGGCAGCACCGCGTAGCCGCGGGCCCGCAGCTCGGTGACCACGCCTGTCTTGTCCGTGTCCATGAATGTCCTCCTCTGGCCAGGGAGCCCCAACTACAGCGCCGTGGCCCCGCCCGCAACCTTCTTGTCGTGGAATGACGCCCCCCGGGCGCAAACAGCTCCGGTCACGGCCTGTGCCTATCCCCCGTTCGACGCGGCCAGATCGCGGCGGCGGAGGATCTCCGCCGACAGCGCGCGGTTGACGGCGCGGAGCACGAGCATGCCCGCCAGCCGGGTCTTGTCGTCGGCCCGGACCACGGGGAGGAACTCCAACTGCTGGCTGCGCATCAGCGCTATCGCGTCGGCCAGGGAAGTGTCCTCGGCGACGGTGTCGGGCACCGGCTGCATCAGGTCGGCTGCCACCAGCCAGTTGCCCATCTCCTGGAAGCGGAAGCTCTGCTTGAATTCGTGAATTGTGATCACGCCGGTGAGCTGCCCGTCGGCGTTGCTGACGGGGAAGGCGTTGGCGTCCGAGTCGGCGATAGTGGCGAGAATCTCCACCAGCGTGGTGCCCTCCTTGAAGCTGGGCGAGCTGCTGTCCATGACGTCGGCGGTGCGGTACGAGGCGATCAGATCCTCCTCGGTGACGTTCAGGCCCACTTCGCCCGCCTTCTTGACGGCGAGCTTGACGAACGGCGGGCCCACGATCTCCACCACGAAGGTCGTCACGGCGATGATGAGCATGATGGCGCTGCCGATCTCCATCCCGGCACGCTCGTCGGCGCCGGCGAAGCCGGCGCTGGCGATCAGCCCCAGCCCGACCGCAACGCCGCCCTGGCAGAACAGGCACATCCCCAGATACCTGCGCATCACCACGGACGCGCCGGCCAAGCGCGCCCCGAGGTAAGCGCCCCCGACCTTGGCGAAGATTCGCCCCAGGCAGTATGGCAGGGCCAGCAGCCACAGCCGGTAGTCCATCCCGCCGAAGCTCAACTGCGCCCCGACCACCACGAAGAACAGCACGTAGATGGGGGCGGCGAAACGCTCAACCAACTGGAACGCCTCCTGGCTCCGCCGCGGGGCGAGGTTCACCAGCGCCGCCCCCAGCACCATCGACGCCAGGATCAGGTTGAGCGTCAGCGCCATGGCGCCGCCCAGGACTATCGCGAGCATGCCGATGGTGAAGGTCATTGACCGTCCCTGGTCCTGCACGCGGCGGAGGACGAAGTTCAGCAGGAAAGCCGCCGCGGCGCCCAGCACCGCCGCCCCGGCCAGCTCGTACGTCACCAGGCCCAGCATTGTGAGGATCCCCCCCGAGGCCGTGCCTATCAGGCGGGAGGCGATGCTGAAGGCCAGCGCGAACAGGATAAGCGCCAGTCCGTCGTCGAGCGCCACGATGGCGTAAACCGCCCTGGTCAGCGGCCCCCGGGTCTTGTACTCCCACAACACGTTCACCGTCGCCGCCGGCGCGGTGGCCGAGGATATCGCCCCCAACACCAGCCCCAAAGCGACCGAGACGGTCATATCGCGCGTCAGCATGAACGCCACGCCCCAGACGAGAAGGGCGACAACCACGAACGCCCCGATCCCCTGTGAGAGGAGGATAATCAGGAACTGACGGCCTTGTTCCCGCAGCGCCTTGGCGCGAAGCTCCCGCCCGATGAGGAAGCCGATCACGCCCAGGGCGAAGAAGTTGAACGGCATGAACTTGTCGATCATGGCGTCGTTGATGACGCCGAGGCCCGACTTGCCCACGAGCACGCCGATGGCGATGTACCCGACCACCTGGGGGATGCGCAGGCGCTGGAAGATCCTCGCCCCGATCGTCCCGGCAAGGATCGCAAAGCCGATCACCAGCAGGATCGGCAGGTGTGAGAAGTCCCGGGTTGCAATAATCAGGGTCGCCATGGCTTCATCTGACTCCGGCCAGACACGCAAAGATGAACATTGTACCCCGCGCGGAGGCGGCGGGCAATATGCCGCCGGCCCGGCTGGGGCCCCCTCTTGTTTATCGCTTCTGTGTCCCCGTGAAGATAAGATAAACGGCGAGGCGAAGTGGGCTTTTCGCGGGCGGAGGCATTCGCGCCGGGGGCGGATGGGAAGCTATGCAAAGGCGACCTTCGACGATACTGGCGGCCGCCGGGGTGTTCCTGCTGGCGGCGATGCTGGTGCACCTGGTGCTCCAGACCCGTCCCCGGCAGCTCGCCTATCAGCCGCGGGAGGTGATGGGCACCCACTGCCTGCTGATGGCCGCCGGCTCGCGCCGCCGGGTCGATCTGAAGAAGGCGCTGAAGGCCGCCGAGGCCGAGCTACGGCGGGTCGAGGCGCTGATGAGCGTCTACCTCGCCGACTCCCAACTGTCGCGGCTGAACTCGGCCCCGTCCGCCGAGGCCGTGGAACTCGCCCCGGAGCTGATCGGCCTGCTGCGGCGGTCGCGCGAGCTGACCGACAGGACGCGCGGGGCATTCGACGTGACCTGCTTGCCCATCATCCGCCTGCGCAAGGCCGCCGCCGAGTCGAACAGCGACCCCGACGACCAGGCCCGGGGCAAGGCCCTGGCCCTGGCCGGTTGGCGGCACTTCCGCCTCGCGGGCGACTCCGTGACCAAGCTCGAGGCCAAGGCCGGTATCGACCTGGGCGCCGTCGCCAAGGGCTATGGCGTGGACCGGGCCGTCGAGGCGCTCAAACAGGCCGGGGCCAGCGGCGCCCTGGTGGAGGTCGGCGGCGACATCCGCTGCTTCGGCACCACGGCCTGGAAGGAGCCTTGGCCGGTGCGCCTGCAAAGCCCGTTCGGGGAGGATCTGCTGCTCACGCTTTCGCTGACGGACAAGGCCGTCGCCACGAGCGGCGACTACCGGCGGTTCACCATTGTCGAAGGCAAGCGTTACAGCCACGTTGTCGATCCGCGCACCGCCCGACCGGTGGAGGGGTCCAGCTCGGTGACGGTGATCGCCGACGACGCGACCACCGCCGACGCATGGGCGACGGCCCTGAGCGTGCTGGGGCAGGGCGGGCTCGAGCTGGCCGAGGCCGAGGGGCTCGAGGTGCTGATGATCCTCGGCCCGCCGGACGACTGCCGCGTCGTGCTCACGCCGGGGTTCCGCCGGTTCGTCTCGGAGGGCTGGCCCGTGCGGGCGGCGACCGCGCCGGCCGCAACTGACACCAGGCCGGGGGCGGGAAACAGCCCATGAAGCGAACCTGGCGGGCATTGCCTCTGACGGTTGTCTGTGCGATGGCGCTCGGGGCGGCGGCGTCGCGGGCGGACGTGGCCTCGGAGGTCCGCGCCGCGACGGGGGCGCGGACGCGCATAGTCTGGTGCCGCGACGCCGGCAACGGGGCCGACGCATTCGCCCGCGGTGACAAGCTCCAGTTGGTGGGCTTCGACAGCCACGACGGACGGGGCGTCCGCACGATCCTCGACCGCCCGGCAAACTACGCCAAGCCGATGATCGCACCCAAGGGAGATCGGGTCGTCTTCTCCGATCGCCTCCGGGGCAAGGTCTTCGTGGTCAACTTCGACGGCACCGGCCTGCGCGAGCTGGTGGGCGGCTTCGCCCTGGACGTCTGGGCCGAGCCCAAGACCGACCGGCTGTGGGTGTACGTCAAGACCGGCAAGGCCGAGCGGAAATCCCCCATCCGCCGCTACCGGATCGATCGCCCGGGCGCGGGGGAGCTTGTCTGGGACAAGTCGGCGACGGACCTCGACAGCTTTCAGCTCTCGGCCGATGGGACGCGCGGCGGCGGGCAGTTCCCCTGGCCGGCGTGCGGGCTGGCGGCGCTGCCCAACCGCTCCTTCAAGCAGTTCGGCCGGGGGTGCTGGACCGCCCTGGCGCCCGACAACAGCTACCTGCTGTGGTATTTCGACGGGGTCCACCGCAACCTCACGATCCACGCCCCAACCGGGCGGCGGATCGCGAAGATCGCCATCAACTCCGCCCCCGGCATCAGCGGATACGAGGTCTACCACCCGCGGTGGAGCAACCACGTCCGCTTCATGACCATGACCGGCCCTTACAAGGTCGGGCGGGGCGCCGACCGGATTCGCGGAGGCGGCACGGACGTCGAGGTATATCTCGGGCGGTTCAGCAAGACGCTCACCGACGTCGAGAAGTGGGTCCGCATCACCTACGACAGGAAGGGCGACTTCTTCCCCGACGCGTGGGTCGAGCCCGGCAAGGGGCCTCACGAGAACGCCTACGCCGCGCCGAAGCCGACCATCGGGCCGACTACCTCCCGGCCGGCGACCAAGCGCAAGAAGCCCGAGCGGGTCGTCGTCCGCGCCAGGCTTGTCTCGGTCACCGCCACGCCAGAGCCCAGGAGCATACTGCCGTATCGCCGGGCGCTGGTGGCCTACGGCTACGAGGTGGTGGAGGTCGTCTCCGGCAAGTGCCCCGACAGGAAGATCCTGGCCGCCCACTGGTGCATCGTGGACGGCAAGGTTCAGCCGGTCGCCGGCCTCAAGCCGGGCGTAACCCGGCGGCTGACGCTCGAGCTGTTCGACGAGAAGCCCGAGCTGGAGAGCGAGCGACTCATCATGCACCCGGCTCAGTTGGACATGCCGCTGTACTATGACGTGGGCAAGTGACGGGTAAGTGATTTTGGGACCGCCAGAGGAGTAACGCCGCCGGCACCGGGCTCGCGTCGAGCCGCCGGGCCGCCGGCCAACCGATCAAGCGGATAGCGGATGGTATTCAGCTCTCACCTGTTCATGTTCTACTTCCTGCCTCTGGCGCTGGTCGTTTACTACGTGCTGCCGCGGCGGGGCAAGCACCTGGCGCTGACGGTGCTGAGCTACGGCTTCTACGGCTGGGCCAACCCGCTGTTCATGGTGCTGATGCTCGCCTCCACGGCGGTGGACTATTTCTGCGGCCTGGTGATCTCGGGCGCCCGGCCGTGGGGGCGGGAACCCATCGGGCAGCTCGCCGCCGGCGGGCCGCGCCGCCGGACGCAGAAGGTCGCCCTGGCCGTGTCCATCTGCTCTAACCTCGCGCTGCTGGGGTTCTTCAAGTACTTCAACTTCTCCCTGGCCAACTACAACGCCGCGGCCGCCGCCCTGGGAATGCAGGGGCTGAACCTCGACCTGGCATTCAAGGTGACGCTGCCGCTGGGGATCAGCTTCTACACCTTCCAGTCGATGAGCTATTCCATCGACGTGTACCGCGGCGGCGCACGGGCGGTCCGCAGCTTCATCGACTTCGCCTGCTACGTCTCCATGTTCCCGCAGCTCGTGGCCGGGCCCATCATCCGCTTCGCCGAGGTGGCCGATCAGCTCCAGCAGCGCACCCACACCCTCGAGAAGTTCGCCCGCGGGGCCGCCTTCGTGTCACTGGGGCTGGCCAAGAAGGTCCTGCTGGCCAATCCCTGCGGCAAGGTCGCCGACCTGGCCTTCGGCGCCGCGAGCGTCTCGGCGCCCGACGCCTGGTACGGCGCGGCCGCCTACGCCTTCCAGATATACTTCGACTTCAGCGCCTATTCCGACATGGCCATCGGCATGGGGCTGATTCTCGGATTCGTGTTCCCCAAGAACTTCGACTCGCCATACCTGGCCGGGTCGATCACCGAGTTCTGGCGGCGGTGGCACATGTCGCTGTCCAGTTGGATGCGCGACTACCTCTACATCCCTCTGGGCGGCAGCCGCAAAGGCCGCGCCCGAACCTACGCCAACATCGCCGTCGTCATGCTGCTGGGCGGGCTGTGGCACGGGGCGGCGTGGAACTTCGTCATCTGGGGCGGGATGCACGCCGCCCTCCTGGCGGCCGAGCGCGTCGCGGGAAAGCGCAGCCTCTACCACCGGCTGCCTCGCCCGGGGAGGATCGCGGTGACCTTCGTGATCCTGCTGTTCACCTGGGTGTTCTTCCGCGCCGACTCGCTGCCAGCGGCGCTGGCCTACTGCGGCAGCATGCTCGGCCTGGCCCCGGCCGGCGAATCGGCCAGGTTGCTGGCGGGCGTCATGTACCAGCCGTACTACCTGGGCACGTTCGCGATCGCGGCAGTGGTCGCCTGGGCCGCCCCCCAGACGTGGGACTTCACCAGGAGGTTGACCGCCCCCAGGGCCGTGGCGGTACTGGCGGCCCTCGCGGCGGCGCTGATCGTGCTCGCGACGCAGGCGTACAACCCGTTCATATACTTCATCTTCTAGTCCACGAACTACAGTCCACGAATTACACGAATTGCACGAATGACAACAACGAAGGCCATGTCGGCGGGCGGGAACCCGGGCGAGAAGAAGCGGCAATTGAGTCGCAAGGAGATCGCGCTGGCTGAGCTTGGGCGAACGGCCGTCTCCCGGCCGGTGGCGTGGGCGATCGCGTGCGCCTTTGTCGGCGCGATCTTCTCGGTCTCCATCGCCCAGCACGTTCACGAGGTGGCCGCGCACCTTGCCGGGCGGCGCGACTCGCCCCTGCCGGGCTGCCTGGGCATCTTCATCTCCGGCCCGCGGGCGGTCGCCTCGGCCAGAGCCAAGCCAGGGCCCCTGGGCGGGCTCCGCGGCCGCAACGCCGCCCTGATGCGGGAGATCGATCGCTACGAGGACGCCCTGGAGGCCGATTCCGTCGTCGCCGGGGCACTCATTGGGCCCGCCCAGGCGGTGCTGACAGGCCGGCTGGGCGCGGGAAACGAGCAGGCCTACGTCGGGCGCGACGGGTGGCTGTTCTACCGCCCGGGGGTGGACTACCTGACCGCCCCGGGCTTCCTCGAGCCCGCCTGGCTCGCCCGCCGCGGCGAGGAGGGCGACGAGTGGACGCCGCCCCCGCAGCCGGACCCGCGAAAGGCCATCCTCCAGTTCCACGGGCAGCTCGCCGCTCGCGGCATCCGGCTGATAATCGTGCCCGCTCCGGCCAAGGCGGCGATCCACCCGGAGAAGTTCTCCGCCCGCTGCGACGGGAGCGAGGCGCCGCGGAACCCCTCGCAGGGGCAGTTCAAGAGGGAGCTGGCGGCGGCGGGGGTGCTGGTCTTCGACCCGGCCGAGGCGCTGCTGGCCGCCAAGCGCCGCACCGCCCAGCCGCAGTTCCTCGAAAACGACACGCACTGGAGGCCTGAGGCGATGGAGCTTGTCGCCGAGGCCCTGAAGGCCTTCATCGACGAGCGCGTCAAGCTGCCGCCCGCGCCCCCGGCCGGCTACAAGCGCGACGCGGCGGAGATCGCCAACCTCGGCGACATCGCCGTCATGCTCAACCTGCCCAAGGGACAGACGATCTACCGCCCCCAGAAGGTCCGCATCCACCAGGTCCTGACAAAGCGCCACGAGCTTTGGAGCCCGAGCCGCTCGGCCGACGTGCTCGTGCTGGGCGACAGCTTTGCCAACGTCTATTCGCTGGAGACGATGGGCTGGGGCGACTCGGCCGGGCTCATCGAGCAGCTCAGCTTCGTCATGCAGCGCCCGCTGGACCGCATCGCCCGCAACGACGACGGGGCCTTCGCCACCCGGCTGACCCTCAGCCGCCGGCTCGCCCGCGGGGACGATCGACTGGCGGGCAAGCGGCTGGTGATCTGGCAGTTCGCCGCCCGGGAGCTTGCCTTCGGCGACTGGAGGCTGCTGCCGATGACGCTCGGAAAGGCCGGGGACAGGCGGGTCATCGTGCCCGAATCCGGAGGGGAGATGGTCGTCAGCGGTACCATCGCGGCGATCTCCGCCGCGCCCAAGCCGGCCCGCGTGCCGTACCGCGACCACATCCTGGCCGTCCACGTGACCGACCTGGAAGGCGAGAAAGGCCCGATCCCCGACGCCGAGGCCGTCGTATACATGTGGAGCATGCGGGAGAAGGTGCTCACGCCCGCCGCGAGGTACCGCCCGGGCAGGCGGATCAAGCTGAGACTGCGGCCCTGGGGCGACTTGGGCGAGACATTCCGAAAGATCAACCGCAGCGAACTGGACGACGAGGAACTGACGCTCGAAGAGCCGTGCTGGGGCGAGGAGGTGAAATGATTCACCGGCTCCTCTTGACCTGCCTGGCGGCGGCGGCTCTGGCCGCCGGCGAGCGCGGGCCTGCAAGCCGGCCCGCGACGGCCCCGGCCGTGGTCGAGCCCGAGGCCGCCCGCGCCTTCCGCGCCCTCTGCGCCGCCAAGGCCGCCGCCGCGGAAAAGGCCGGCAACTTCACAGCCGCCGGCAGGGACGAGTGGCTCTTCTTCGGTCCGGAGCTGCGCCACCTGGGCATCGGGACCTTCTGGGGCGGCGCGGCGGCGAAGGTCTCGCTGGCGTCAAAGAGCGACTGGGCCGACCCGATCGGGGCCATCCTCGACTTCAAGGCCCAACTCGACCGCCTGGGCGTCGAGCTGATCTTCCTGCCCGTCCCGCCCAAGGCGATCATCTACCCCGACAAGCTTTCCGATAAGGTCGCCGTCGGCAAGGACGGGATGCCGCCCCGGCTGGACACGCATCTCCGCGCGTTCTACAGGCTTCTCCGGGCCAGGGGGGTGGACGTCCTGGACCTGACCGACGAGTTCCGCAGGCAGCGGAAGCGCCTGGGCGGGAAGCGCAAGCTCTACTGCCAGTCTGACACGCACTGGTCGCCGACGGCCTGCTGGGTCGCGGCCCGGGCCATCCGCCGGCACATCAAGGCGCGACCGTGGTTTGTAAAGCTCGCGCCGAAGAAAGGGCCGTTCTCTTTCTCCGGGCGGAAGATCACCATCCACGGCGACCTCTGGCGGATGCTGGGCCGAGAAGCATCCGCCAGGGAGACGCTCACCGCCCGCTACGTCTGGTACACCAATGACAAGGACCGCAAGGGCGTGCCGGACGACCGGAGCAGCCCCATCCTGCTGCTGGGCGACAGCCACTGCCTGGTCTTCCACGGCGGCAAGGAGATGCACGCCGCGGGCTCGGGCCTGGCCGATCACCTGGCCTGGGAGGCGCACAGGCCGATAGACGTGCTCGGCGTTCGCGGCTCCGGGGCCACGGCCTCGCGGATCAGCCTCTACCGGCGCGGGCGGCGCAGCGAGGGCTACCTTGCCGGCAAGAAGCTCATCATCTGGTGCCTGTCGGCCCGCGAATTCACCGAGGCCGACGGGTGGCGAAAGGTGCCGCTGGTCAAGCCCATGTAGCCGGCAGGCGGGGTGCATTAAGGTTTTGGGGGTACTGACCGCGGTGGCACACCTGCCTGCCGGTCAGGCAGGGGTTTCCAACCTGTGCGCCTGGACAGCCGGGCGCGTGCACAGGCTACAAGCCTGTGCCACCAGAGCCCCATCCCCAAAACCTTAATGCACCCCCGGCAGGCGGTTTGGGCTTGCCTCGGGCGGCGTCCTGGGGGACAATGTCTGTGAGGGAAAGAGGGCCGGGAATGTCCGCGCGACCTGACAGGAAGAGGCGTGCCAAACGAGGCCCGTCGCGCGTCCAGGCCGCCCTTCGACGGGCCCGCGTGCGTTGGGGGCTGAACCTGTTGCTCCAACACGCGGCCGTGGGTCTGCTGGCGGCCGGGCTGGCGGTCGCCTTGGCCGTCGCGGCCGAGCGGACGATGGCCGTCACCGTCGTGAACCTCTGGACGGCCGCCGCCCTTGGCGGGGCGGTCGTCCTGGCCACCGTGGGGTGGTGGTATCTGACCTTTCCCAGCCGGATGCGCGTCGCCGTGATGGTCGATGAGCGCCTGGGCCTGCGCGAGCGATTCAGCACAACCCTGGCATTTGCCGGCAGCGCCGACCCGTTCGCCGAGGCGGCCCGGTCCGAGGCCCGGGGGAAGGCGGCCCGCCTCCGGCTGCGGGAGCGGTTCCCGATACGCCTGTCGCGCCGGTGGGCGCTGACGGCCACGGCGTGGGCGATCGCCGCGGCGGTCATCGCCTTCCTGCCGACGATGGACCTGCTGGGCAGCCTGGCGCAGCGACTCCGCCAGGAGCAGCGGCAGACCCAGCTCTCCGAGGCCCGCGCCGAGGTCCGCCAAGCGGCCCAGGCCGTCCAGGCGAAGGTCGGCGAGCTGGGCGACGCCGAACTCACTGAGGACCTGGCGGGCCTGGAACGGATCGAGGCCGCCCAGGGCAGCGACGTCCGCCGCCAGGCCATCCGCAAGCTCGGCGATCTCTCCGAGCTGCTCAAGAAGAAGCTCTCCGCCGATGAGCTGGCGGCGACCCATGCAATGCGGCAGATGCTCAAGGGCCTGCGCGGCTCCCGCGAGGCGCTGTCCCGCGAGCTGAGCAGGGCCCTTGCCAAGGGAGACTTCGCCGCCGCGGCCGAGATGGTCAAACAGCTCCAGAAGAAGCTCGCCGAAGGCAAGCTGTCTGACCAGGAGGCCCAGGCCATGGCCAAGCAGTTGGCCGATCTCGGCAAGCAGCTTGACGACTTGGCCGAGAAGCAGAAGGAGGCCGAGAAGCTCCTCGAGCAGGAGGGGCTGGACAAGAAGCTCGCGAAGATGGGCCAGAAGGACTTGCGGCAGGCGCTCAAGGACAAGGGGCTCAGCGACGAGGAGATCGAGAAGCTGATGCGCAAACTCGCCGCCTGCAAGGCTGCCTGTGAGAACTGCCGCGGCCTGGCCGAGGCCCTCGCCGGGGCGGGCGAGGGCATGACGCTGACGCCCGAGGAGCTCGCCGAGCTGCTCGACCGGCTCGAGGAGCTTGATGCGGTCGCCGGCAAGCTGGAGGCGGCCCAGGACTCGCTGGAGGAGATCGAGCGTGCAATCGCACTGCTGGGCGAGGGCGACTGCGAGGGGGGGGGGGCCGGCGACTGGCGGCCGGGGCTGGCTCTGGTGCAGGGCCGGGGCACCGGCGGGCCCGGCCGAGGGGCCGGTCCTCGCAAGGAGGACCCCAGCGGCCTGACGGGCACGAAGGCGACTCGCAGCCCCTCCCAGACCGGCAAGGGCAAGATCATCGCCGCCTCGTACTTCAAAGGCCGGCAGGTCAAGGGGGAGTCGAAGAAGGACTTCGCCAGGGTCGCCCAGGCAGCCAGGGACCGGGCCGCCGACGCCATCGACGAGAACAAGATTCCCCGGAAGTACGCCCCGGCCGTGAAGGACTATTTCGACAAGTTCAATAGGTCCGGCGGCCGAGAGAAGCCGCAGTGACACCCCAGGCCCGCCCTGCCGGGCCCAGCCATCCGCCGGAGGTCCGATCAATGAGATTACCGGCATTACTGGCGTGTCTGCTGGCAGCGGGGGCCGTCTCCTGCGGCGGCAAGGACAAGGACCGGGACCGGCAGGTGGTGCTTTACTGCTCCGTGGATCAGGCGATCGCCGAGCCGATCGTCGCCGAGTTCGAGAAGCGCACGGGCATCGAAGTGCTTGCCCGCTACGACACCGAGCAGAGCAAGACGGTGGGGCTGGTGGCGAAGATCCGGGCCGAGGCCGGCAGTCCCGCCGCCGACGTGTTCTGGTCCAACGAGGTCTTCCACACCGTCCGTCTTGCCGGCGAGGGGCTGCTGGCCCGGTACGACGGCGAGGGTGTCCGCGACTGGCCCCGGCGGTTCGCCGACCCGAAGGGGCGCTGGCACGGGTTCGCCCTGCGTTGGCGTGTGATCGGCTATCACACCGCCCGTGTCTCGGCCGACGATGCCCCCAAGAGCCTTGAGGAATTGCGCGACCCGCGGTGGAAGGGGAATATCGCCATGGCCCGACCGGCGTTCGGCACCACCGGCGGCGACGTGGCCAGTTGGTTCGCCCGCTACGGCCCGGAGCAGGCCCGGGAGATCCTTCGCTCGCTCAAGGCCAACGGCGTGCGCATGGTTGACGGCAACAGCACGGCCGTGCGCATGGTCGCCACCGGCCAGGCGCTCGTCTGCATGACCGACACCGACGACGTGTACGCCGCCCAGCGCAGGGGCTGGCCCGTCGCCATGAACCCGCTCGACCAGGGCGGGCGCGGCGCCCTGTCGATCCCCAACACCGCCGCCCTCGTAAAGGGCGGGCCGAACCCGGCAACCGCCCGCGAGCTGATGGCCTTCCTGCTGAGCGAGGACGTCGAGGAGATGCTCGCCGCCAGCGATTCGCACAACATGCCCATCCGCCCCGCGCTGGCCAAGCGCTTCGCCGCCTACGCCGTCGGCAAGACGCTGGACATGAGCTACGAGCGGGTGGCCGAAGAGCTGCCCCGGGCCATCCGCGAAGCCGGGGAGATCCTCCCCTGATCCGTTCGGCGTCGCCAGCCCGGCAGCGGCACCTGGGCCCCACGGGCGGCCTGGCGGGAATGCTGCTGGCGGGCGCGGGACTAGCGGGATGGCTGGCGGTGATCGTGGTCCCGCTGGGGTTCCTGTTCATCTCATCCTTCTCCGGTCCCTCGGCGGGCGCAGCCGCCTGGCCGGTGGGGCGGATCGCCGCCTTGACGGGCCGTTCCTTTGCCCTGGCCGGGGGAATCGCCGCACTGGCGGTCGTGCTGGGATACCTGCCCGGCAGGTGCCTGGGAACCACCCGCCGACCGGGGTTGATGCTCGCCCTGATCCTCGCGCCGCTGCTGCTGCCCCGATACGTCGCGTATTACGCATGGTGGCTGCCGCTGAGCCCGACCACGGCGATCGGCAGGTTCCTGGCCCAGCACGGCGAGCTGTCGCGGTTCGTCCACGGCGCAACGACCTGGATGGCGCTGGTGCTGTGGTTCTGGCCCCTGGCGGCTCTGCTGATCGGGCAGGGCTGGCGGGGGATGGACGAGGAGGTCCTCCAGAGCGCCCGCCTCGAGGCCGGCAAGGCCAGGCGCTTCGCCCGGGTGACCCTGCCGCTGCTGGCGCCCTCGCTGGTGCTGGCATTCGGAGTGTGCCTGGTGCTGGCGCTGTCGGAGCTGGGGACGTTCGACCTCGCCGGCATCGAGACCCTCGGCACGAAGATCGGGCTGGAGCTGGCGCGGACCTACCAGTTGACCGGCTCGGCCGCCGCCACTGCCCGGGCGGGCGCGCCGCTGACGGTCGTGGCCCTGGTGGTGGGGATCGCCCTGTCCCGGCGGCTGCGGGGCGAGTCGGTTCAGCCGCCCGCGGGCCCGCCAAGGGCGCCGCTGCCGGCCGCCGGGCGGGTCGTCGTCGCGCTGCTGGTGGGGCTGTCGGTTCTCGGGCCGCTGGGACTGCTCGTCGGGCACGTCAGCGAAGCGGGCCCCTACAGGGACTTCTGGCGACTGCACTCCGACGAGGTGGGCTGGTCGCTGATCACCGCCGCCGCCGCGGCAGGCCTGGCCCTGGTCATCGCGGCGGGTGCGCTGCTCAGCCGTGGCCGGGGGAGACTGGGCAGCTGGCTGTCGGGGGCGGTCTATTCCACTATCTTCCTGGCAATGTTCCTGCCCGGGGCGCTGATCGGCATCTCGCTGCTCCGCCTGGCCTCGTCCGCGGGCCTCCCGGCGAGCATCCGCGGCGGGTGGTACTTCGTCTCGCTCGGGCAGGCGGCGCGGTTCGCCGGGCTGGCCCTCATCGTCCTGCAACTGGCGCGGGACAGCCGCGACAGACACCTGGCGGAGATGGCCTCGACTGACGGGGCCTCCGCCGTGCAGCGCTGGCGGTACGTGCACCTTCCGCGTGTCTGGCCGACCGCGGTCGCCGCCTTCGTGCTCGTGGCCATGTTCAGCATGACGGAGCTTGCCGCCACCATGGTCCTGCTGCCGGCCGGGGTGCCGAACTTCGCCCAGAGCCTGCTCAACCAGATGCACTACCTCCGCGATCAGCAGGTGATCGCCTCCTGCCTGGCGCTGGTGGGCGTTTACGCGGCGCTGGCGGGGCTGATTGCCGGCCTGGTCTGGCTCATCCGCGCCCGCCCGGGGCGTCTGGTGGCGGTTGTGGCCCTGGCGGCGCTGGCGGTGGGCGGGTGCGAGTCGAAGCCCTCCGACAAGGGCTCGGCGAAGGTCCTGGGCGTCATCGGCCGCAGCGGCCCCGGCGACGGCGAGTTCATCTACCCCCGCGCCATCGACCTGGCCGGCGACGGGACAATCTACGTGGCGGACAAGACAGGGCGGATTCAGCGTCTCAGCCGCGACGGCCGGGCGCTGGCGGTCTTTCGGATGCCGCAGGTCCAGGCCGGCAAGACCACGGGCATCAGCCTCGGGCCCGACGGCAACCTCTACGTCGCCGACACGCACTACCACCGAGTGGTGGTCTTATCGCCGGCCGGGAAGATCGTCCGCGAGTTCGGCAGCTTCGGCACCGGCGGCGGGCAGTTCGTCTATCCGACCGACGTGGCCTTCGCGCCCGACGGGCGCATCTTCGTCAGCGAGTACGGCGGCAACGACCGGGTCAGCGTGTTCACCGCCGCCGGCGAGTTCCTCTCCAACTTCGGCTCGCGCGGGGGCGGCGCCGGCGAGCTGTCGCGCCCGTCCGCGCTGTGCGTGGACAGCTCGGCGGGGGTGCTCTACGTCGCCGACGCGTGCAATCATCGCATCGCCCGGTACAATCTTGACGGCCGGTTGCTGGGGTACATGGCCTCGGCCGGGCAGGGGAGGGGTCAACTGCGGTATCCTTACGACCTGGCGCTGCTGCCCGACGGGCGGCTGCTGGTGTGCGAGTACGGCAACAACCGCATTCAATTGTTCAGCCGGGGCGGCGAGTCGCTGGGCGTCTTCGGCGGACCCGGGCGGCGGCTGGGGCAACTGGCATACCCCTGGGCAGTGGCCGCCGACGCCGCCGGCCGCGTGTACGTCGTAGATGCCGGCAACGATCGCGTGCAGATATGGGACAACCTCCGACCATACTGAAGATGAGCTGGAGTCGCCCGTGATCGCCGCGGTGGGATTCCGTTTCGCCCAGCCGTGGTGGCTGCTGGCCTGTGCGCTGGCGGTGCCGGTGGTCTGGCTGGGCTGGCGCAGCCTCGCCTCGCTCGGCAGGGCGCGGCGCGTCGCGGCCATCGGCCTGCGCGTGCTGGTCATCTGGCTGCTGGCGGCCCTGCTGGCCAGGCCGATGCTCAGCTCCAAGCACGAGGAGCTGACGCTGATCGCCGTCATCGACCGCAGCCGGTCCATCCCCACCGAGCCGGTGGACGTGCAGGCGGAGGCGATGGATTACCTGGCCCAGGCCGTCGCGAGCAAGCCCCCGGGCGACCAACTGGCCGTGATCGACGTCGGCGAGCAGGCCCTGATCGCCCGCCTGCCGTCGGTGAGCACGGAGGTCCCTCAGCGGAACATCTCGCTTCCGGGCGAGCAGAGCGCCCTGGCCGGCGGGGTGGAGCTGGCGCTGGCCATCGCGCCTCCCGATACGGCCACCAGGATATTGCTGATCAGCGACGGGAACGAGACTGCCGGCGACCTGGCCGGGGCCGCCAGGGTGGCGGCCGCCAACTCCATCCCCATCGACGTCCTGCCGGTGAGGTACAAGTACGAGCGCGAGGTGGTGTTCCGCCGGCTGGTCGCCCCGTCGCGGGCGCGGAGCGGGCAGACGGTCGACCTGCGGTTCGTGCTGGCAAGCACGGCCAAGGCACAAGGCCGGCTGACCCTCAGCCTCAACGGCCGGCCCGTGGACCTCGACCCGACCACCGTCGGCATGGCCGTGCCCGTCACCCTCCAGCCCGGCACCAACGTCAAGACCATCTCCCTGCCGCTGGGGACGCGGGGGATGCACGACTTCGAGGCTATCTTCATCCCCGACCAGGCCGACCCGCCCTTCGACCGGCTGGCCGCCAACAACCGCGCCGCGGCCATGACCTTCGTCGCCGGGCCCGGCCACGTGCTGGTCGTGGACGGCGACGGCAAGTCCGGCGCCGACCTGGCCGGCGCCCTGGGCAAGGCCGGAATGGACGTGAGGCACTGCCTGGCGTCGGAGCTGCCCGAGAACCTCACCGCCCTGCTGGACGCCGACGCCGTCGTCCTGGTCAACGCCGAGAACAGCTCCTTCACCTTCCGCCAGCAGGAGATGCTCTGCCGGTACGTCGCCGACATGGGCGGCGGGCTGGTCATGGTCGGCGGCCCGGAGTCGTTCGGCGCCGGCGGCTGGATCGGCTCGCCCGCCGCCAGAGTCATCCCCGTGGACCTCGACCCGCCACAGAAGAAGGTCATGCCCAAGGGCGCGCTGGTGCTGATCATGCACGCCTGCGAGATGCCGCAGGGCAACTTCTGGGGCAAGCAGACCGCCATTGCCGCGGCGAAGAGCCTCAGCCGGCGCGACCTGGTGGGTGTGCTGGATTACGGCTGGCAGGCCGGCGCCCCCAACTGGGTCTATCCGCTCAGCGAGGTCGGAGACAAGCAGGCCGTCACCGCCGCCATCCGGAGGATGACCATGGGCGACATGCCGGACTTCGGCCCGCCCATGCAGGTGGCCTACGACAAGCTCAAGGCCTGCGACGCCGCCCAGAAGCACATCATCATTATCAGCGACGGCGACCCGCAGATGCCCAAGAAGGAGAAGGGTTTGCTCAAGAAGCTGCGCAAGGCCGGCATCACCTGCAGCGGGGTGGCGGTGTTTCCGCACGATCCGGGGCACGTGGCCTCGCTGGTGAAGATCGCCCGGGCCACCGGCGGGCGGTTCTACAACGTCAAGGACCCCAAGCAGCTTCCGCGGATCTTTATCAAGGAGGCACAGGTCGTCCGCCGGGCGCTGATCGTGGAAGAGAAATTCACCCCCAAGGCGACCGGCAGCATGGCGATTCGCGGCCTGCCGCTTCGGTCGCTGCCGGACCTCGACGGGTACGTGCTCACCGGCCCCAAGAAAGGGCTGACGCGCGTGGCGCTTACCTCGGCCAGGGGCGACCCCCTGCTGGCGACCGGGCAGATGGGCATGGGCCGGGCTGTTGCCTTCACCAGCTCAGCCGACAGCCGCTGGGCCTCGCGCTGGCTGGCATGGGGCGGCTTCCAGCGCTTCTGGGAGCAGATCGTCCGCTGGGCAGGCAAGCCCGCACAGGCGTCGGACTGCGAGGTGTACACCGACGTGCACGGGCGCAACGTCACCGTCAGCGTCGAGGCGGTCAACGCCGCCGGCGAATTCGTGCAACTGACCGACATCGGCGGGCACGTCATCGCCCCCGACATGTCCAGGAAGGAGCTGACCGTCAGCCAGGTCGGCCCGGGCTCATACCGGGCCGGCTTCGACGCCGCACAGTTCGGCGGCTTCCTTGTCAGCCTGCGCTACCGCAAGGCCGGGGCCGACAGTACGTCGCTGATCCAGACCGTGGCCATCGTCCCGTACGCGCCCGAGTTCGAGGACCTAACCGACAATCTGCCCCTGCTCGCCCGGGTGGCGGCGAGCACGGGCGGGCGAGTTCTCGGGGGCGATCCGAGCAAGGTCAACCTGTTCGATCGGTCGGGGCTGCGCTTCCCCGAGACGCCGCTTCCGCTCACGAGGCCGCTGATGCTGATCTGGCTGGGGCTGTTCCTGCTGGACGTTGCGGTCCGGCGGGTGGCGTTGGACGTTCGCTCAGCCGCTCGACGGGTGGGGGCGGCGCTGGGGCGCCTGCGGCCGCGACGCGACGCCGCCGGCCGAACGCTGGCACGGCTCCAGGCCCGGCGACGCCAGGTGCGCGACCGGCTCGTCGCCCGTGGCCGGAAGGGCGCCGCGGCAAGACGCTACGAGGCGCCCGAGGGCGGCCCCGAGCCGCCGGAGCTTCCCCTGGCCGAGCAGCGGCCGGAGGCGCCGGCCGTCGAGCAGGGCGAAGCCCAACGCCCAACCGAGCAGCCAGAGGATGAGAGCCACCTGGGCCGGCTGCTACGCGCCAAACGCCAGGCGCGAGATCGCATGAAAAAGGACAAGGACAAGTAGTCGCCCACTGACGGCGGCAACGATACGAGCGAAGGAGAAAAGCGGACATGTCGCAATCGAACGCTGACGTCGAGAAACTGTGCCGCGAGTTCCGCCAAACGTTCGAGGCGCTCCACGGCGAGATCGGGAAGGTCATCGTAGGGCACGCCGGCATCATTGACGACGTGCTTATCAGCCTCTTCTGCGGCGGGCACGTGCTGCTCGAAGGCGTGCCGGGCCTGGGCAAGACGCTGCTGGTGCGAACGCTCAGCGCCGCCCTGTCGCTGGAGTTCAAGCGCATCCAGTTCACGCCCGACCTCATGCCAGCCGACATCATCGGCACCAACGTCGTTATGGAGGATGCCTCCACCGGGCGGCGGGCCTTCCAGTTCCAGCACGGGCCGATCTTCGGACAGATGATCCTCGCCGACGAAATCAACCGCGCCACGCCCAAGACCCAGTCGGCCATGCTCGAGGCGATGCAGGAGCACTCCGTCACCTCCGGCGGGACGGTGTACAAGCTGCCCGAGCCGTTCACGGTGCTGGCGACGCAGAACCCGATCGAGCAGGAGGGCACCTACCCGCTGCCCGAGGCGCAGATTGACCGCTTCTTCTTCAAGCTGCTGGTCCCCTACAGCAACCGCGAGGAGCTCGGGGCGATCCTCGACCGGACCACCACCGCCGCCCAGCCGCAGGCCGAGGCGATCGTCGGCGCCGACGTGATACTCTCGGCCCAGAGCCTGGTGCGGCGGGTGGTGATCGCCCCGCACGTGCAGGACTATGCCATCCGGCTGGTGCTGGCGACGCATCCGGGCGGACAGTTCGCCACCGAGATGGCCACTCGCTTCATACGCTACGGCGCCTCGCCGCGAGGCGTGCAGACGATCGTCCTGGCCGCAAAGGTCCGGGCGATGCTCGACGAGCGCTACCACGTCAGCTTCGACGACATCGCCGCCTCCTGCCTGCCGAGCATGAGGCACCGGATCCTGCTGAACTTCGAAGGCCAGGCCGAGGGTATAGACAATGACGACGTCCTCAGGCAGATACTCGAGCTGACGCCGACGGCGGATGATGCGGCGGTGAAGAAGGCATGAGCGACGGGCAAATGTCTAATGACGAATGACGGGATCGCGAAAACTCGCAGCCGCCTGACCGAGCTTCTGGATCCGCAATTCATGGCCCGGCTGGACGCGCTGGACATACTCTCGCGGAAGATCCTTCAGGGCAAGGTCCATGGCGAGCGGCGGAGCAAGCGCCGCGGCCAGAGCGTCGAGTTCGCCGACCACCGCCCGTACGTGGCGGGCGACGACCTGCGGTTCGTGGACTGGAACATCTACGCCCGGCTGGACCAGTTGTTCCTCAAGCTCTTCCTGGCCGAGGAGGACCTGACGGTGCACGTGCTGCTCGACGCCACGGCCTCGATGGCCGGCGGCGAGCCGCCCAAGAGCCGTGCCGCCAGGCGCCTGGCCGCCGCCCTGAGCTACATCGCACTGGTCAACAACAACCGCCTCACCGTCAGCACCTTCGCCGACGGGCTGACCGGGCAGATCGCAAACATGCGCGGGCGGGGGTACCTCCACCAGATGGGCGAGTTCCTCCTGGAAGCCCCGGCCGAGGGGTCCTCCGACTTCGACAGGGCGTGCAGGCAGGTCGCCGCCGGGCGGATCGGCTCGGGGGTGATGATCGTGCTGTCGGACATGCTTCTCAAGGAAGGCTACGCCGACGGCCTGCGGCGGCTGATGAGCGGCAACTATGACCTGTACGTAATACAGATGCTCAGCCCGCAGGAGCTCTCGCCGGATCTGTCGGGCGACCTGAGGCTGCTGGACATGGAGGACGCCGACGAGGCGGAGGTGACCGTCAGCGCCGCCCTGCTGAGCTACTACAAGCGGACGGTGTCGGCCTACTGCAACGAGCTGAAGGCCTTCTGCTCCCGGCGCGGGGCGGTGTACGTGCTGACCGACTCGGGCAAGCCCGTCGAGCCGCTGGTGCTGAACTACCTCAGGCGGAGAGGACTGTTGAGATAATGCATGATGACGAATGACCGATGGCCAGGCAGTCGCAGGGCCTGGCCGACAGGTACTGACCGATCATGGAATTTCTTTCGCCCTGGACAGCTTTGATCGCCGCAGCGGCTGCGGTGCCGCTGTTGGTTCTGCTCTACTTCCTGAAGCTCAAGCGACGGGAGCAGTTGATCACCAGCACGCTGCTGTGGAAGCGGGCGGTGCAGGACCTCCAGGTCAACGCGCCGTTTCAGCGGCTTCGGCGGAACATCCTGCTGCTGCTGCAACTGCTCGCGATGCTGGCGGTGCTGCTGGCGCTGGCTGGGCCCGTGTCGCGTTGGATCGCCGGCGGCGGCAGGCGGTACGTGCTGCTGATCGACCGGTCCGGGAGCATGAACGCCGCCGACGAGCCGCCCCACACCCGGCTGGAGCAGGCCAAGCGCAAAGCCAAGGCGCTTATCGAGTCCCTCCGCAGCCGGCCCGGCCTGGGAATGGACGACCGGTCAGACCAGGCCATGGTCATCGCCTTCGACGACCATGCCAAGGTGCTGTGCAACTTCACGTCCGACAAGCGGCAGCTCTCGGCGGCGGTGGAGGCCGTCAGGGCGACCGACGGGGGCTCCTCGCTGGCCGAGGCCGTCGCCGTCGCCAGGGCCTTCGCGACGTCGCCTGGGGAGGATGCGAACAATCGTTCCGCCACCGAGGCGGCTGAGCTGGTGCTGTTCAGCGACGGAAAGATCCGCGATCTGGACGACGTTGTGGCGGGCCCGGACGAGCTGAAGTTCCACCGCGTGGGCGAGTCGTCCGACAACGTGGCGGTCGTCGCCATGCAGGCCAGGCGCTCTTACGAGCATCCCGAACAGGTGGCGGTCTTCGCGGGCCTGGCCAACTGCGGCGGCTCGCCCGTCAACTGCGAGGTGCAACTGAGCGTTGACGGGCACGTCCGGTCGGTCAGGCCGGTGCGCCTGCCCGCCTGGCAGGGCGGCCGCGACAAGCTGGGGCGCCTGGGCCAGGCATCGGTGAGCTTCTCGTTCTCCCAGCCGGGCTCGGCGACCGTGGAGGTCCGGCTGCTGGCCGACGATCCCCTGCCGGCCGACAACGCAGCCTGGGCGATCCTGCCCCCGCCAAAGAAGCTCAGCGTGCTGCTGGTCAGCGCGGGCAACCCCGCCCTGGCAGCGGCGCTGGAGTCCTGCTCGCTGGCCGGGCTCGACGAGGTCACGCCCGAGCAGTTCGACAAGATGGACAGCTCGGCGCTTGCCCTGAAAGAGCGCTACGACGTCATCGTCCTCGACGGGCACGCCGCCGCCAAGGCCGAGTCCCTGCCGCGGGGGCAGTATCTCGTTTTCGGCCCGCCGCCGCAGGGCATCGGCGTCCAGACCCGGCGCGTGAACGCCGGGCGTGTGATCGTTGACTGGCAGCGGCGTCACCCCGTCCTCCAGCACGTGGACCTGGGCGGCCTGTTCGTCTCGGCCTATCAGCGCATGGTGCTTCCCCGCGACGGCCTGGCGCTGGCGGAGTTCGCCGACGCCCCGGCCGTGGCCATCCTCCGCCGCGGCGGAAGCGTCTTCCTGCTGGCCGGCTTCGACGTGATGGAAACGAACTGGCCGTTCGAGCCGGGGCTGGTGATGTTCTGCTACAACGCCACCCGCTACCTGGGCATGGAGCTGGTCCAGACGCAGCAGGCGTCGCTGGCGGCGGGCTCGGCCCTGGCGGTGCGGGCTCCCGCAGGCGATGTCTCGGAAGCGCACCTCACCGGGCCGGGCGGGCTGGACGTGAAGCTGACCCGGGACTCGTCCGGGACGTTCCGCTACCCCAAGGCCGCCCGGGCGGGCATATACACCCTCGCCGCGGGCAGGGCCGATACTCCGACCATCACCCGGCGGTTCGCCGTGAACTTCCTGAACCCCCGCGAGAGCGACATACATCCGGCCAGTGGGCTGGTCCTCTCAGGCCGGGAGGTCCAGGCCGAAACCGCGCCGGCCCGATCCAACCGAGAGCTTTGGCCCGTGCTGGTGGCAGTGGCCTTGGCGCTTGTGTGCCTGGAGTGGCTCATCTATAATTCAAAGGTCAGAATCTGAAGTGCAATCGCGTTTCCTAACGGGTGTTGATATGGGGCGACGTTGCCTGTGGATTCTCCTGGCGCTGCTTCTTGGGGCTCTCGCGCTGCCGGCGGTCTCCCTGGCGGCCGAGGAGTTCAACGTCACGGTCACCGTGGGCTGGGAGAACTACTATCGGCCCATGGAGTGGACCCCGATAGAGATCAACATTGCCAACAGCAAGCTCAAGAAGCCCTTCGGGGGCACGCTGTTGGTTTCGGCCCAGCAGGACGGCCTCAACAAGCTGACCGTCGGGCGCGAGTTCGTGCTCACCCGCGATAGCCCCGTGGACTGCGCCATGGTGACCAAGTTCACGTACGGGGTCGCCGATTGCCTGGTGCGGATTCTCAACGCTGGTGGGCGGACGTCCTGGTCCACTGACTTCAGCTTGATGGATTTTTCCAAAGGCGTCGAGCTGGTGCCGGTGGACGACGACGCGCTGCTTATCGGCGTGGCGGGGAGGATATCCTCCAGCCTGCTGCGCCTGGGAGGCAACAGCGCCTGCGAGCACGGGAGCGAGCGAGGGAAGGTCCACGTCAAGCGAAAGGTCCTTAACCGCCTGCCCCACGACTGGACCGGCTATGCCGGGCTTGACCTTCTCGTCCTGTACGACCCGGACTGGGACACCCTCTCCGTTCACCAGAGCCGGGCGATCGCCCTATGGGTCACCAACGGCGGGAGGCTGCTGATCGTCCTGGGCACGCGTCCGCTGCCTGCTTCGGGCCCGATAGCGGGGCTGGTCCCGTTCCGCCCGGGTCCGCTGCGGCAGATCAAGATACCCGCTTCCGCCCTGAGCGCGTGGGGCTTCGGGCGGGCAGTTGCCAACGCCGGCGCGGAAGTGAGCTGCTGGCCCCTCGACGGCGCCGCCAAGGCCGGATGGACCGCCGACGGCGGGAAGAGCAGCTTCTTTGCTTACGGGCCGGTCGCCTTCGGCAAAGTGGCCGTGCTGGGCTTCGACCCGTACCTGCTTGTCCGGCGAACCGGCCGACCGGCCACGACCGGCAGGCCGTACCTGGGCGTCCAGCCGGCACGGGCGGCGTCAGAGCTGGCCAGGTTCTGGACGGCGCAGCTCCGACACGTCCTGGGCCCCCGTCAGATCGGCCATCAGTCAGGCGGGTGGCGCGGAGACCCGGGCTACGGCTACTATGGTGGTTTCGAGCTTGGCCGCGTCGGGCGGGGCTCCAACGCCGTCGTGGGACACCTCATGAGCATCCCGGAGATGCGCCCGTTGAGCATCTGGTGGGTGATACTCCTGCTGGCCCTGCTGGCGGTGCTGCTGGGGCCGGTGGACTACATCGTCCTGAAGCGCCTGGGCAAGCTGCCGCTCACGTGGATCACATCGACGGCCCTGATCGCCCTGTTCTCGGTTGGGGCATACTACGGCGTCCAGGCCCTCCGCGCCGGGACGATGAAGGTCCGGGTGGTATCGGTCATCGACGCGGTGGAAGGGTCCAAAGCCGTCTGGTCCACGCAGTACGCGGGCATCTTCGCCCCGGCCAGCAAGAACTACGGCCTCAGCGGCACCCGCCCCAACGAGTGGTGGTCCGGCATAACCGCGTCCAGGGACGAGCGCTCCTTCTACCGCCCGCGCGAAATCGCCACGAGGCAAATCTCCTGTCTCCAGGAGGACGGAGGCAACAGGCCCGCGTCCCTGCCCATCAACATATGGACCATGCAGTGCCTGTTGACCGAATCGCCCGAGGAGAAGCCGCCCTTCTCGGCCAGCGTGGAGCGGGCCGGAGGCGACCTGAAGGTCAGCATCGTCAATCACTCTGACGTTCCCATCCGCAGGGGCTACGTCCGAATGGACGGGGATCAGAAGATGGAGTTCGGGTCCGTTGACGCGGGCGGCAAGAAGGCACACCAGGGCCGGCTGTCTCGCGCCAGGGCCTGGGACGACTGCCTCTCCAGCAGCGAAACCTACGTGACGGGCTATCCGAACGGGCGGGAGGCGTTTCCCTATTTCGAGACCGACTCGGCCTACTTCGCCAGGGGCAGCCTCCGACGGACCGGCGCCATCCAGGAATACCTGCGCCGCGGCGCGGCGGTGGTGTGCGTGGAATACCGCGAGGCGCCCGTCTCCTTCGGCGTGGCCGGAAGAACGTGCGAGTACCACCACGTCCGGTTGGCGAGGATGGTGGTCTTTCCCAAGAGATTAGCCCGCTTGCCGTAGGACTGCGTTCGACGGGCGGGCAGCGAGGAGCCGGAGAATGATTCAGACCAAGGGCTTGACCAAGTACTACGGCACGCTTGGGGCACTTGTGGACCTGGACCTGAACATCGAGGGGGGTGAGATCTTCGGGTACATAGGCCCCAACGGCGCGGGCAAGACCACCACCATGCGAATCCTGGCGACGCTGCTGGAGCCCACCAGCGGCACGGCCACCATCGACGGCAAGCTGGTCACCCGGGAGGGCAAGCGCGTCCGCAAGGTCGTCGGATACATGCCCGACTTCATGGGCGTGTACGACGACCTGAAGGTCTTCGAGTACCTGGAGTTCTTTGCCGCGGCCTTTGGCGTGCACCGCTCCAAGCGCAGGGGTGTCGTCGAGGGTGTGCTGGAGCTGACCGACTTGCAGTCCAAGGCCGCATTCAGGGTGGATAGCCTCTCACGCGGCATGCAGCAGCGACTGGGGCTGGCGCGGGTGCTCATCCACGACCCCAAGGTGCTGATCCTGGACGAGCCGGCCAGCGGGCTGGACCCCCGGGCGAGAATCGAAATCCGCGAGCTGCTCCGCGAGCTGAAGCGCATGGGCAAGACCATCATGATCTCCAGCCACATACTCAGCGAGCTGGAGGAAATGTGCGACCGGGTGGGGATCATCGAGCAGGGCAAGATGGTCTTCAGCGGCACGCTGGACGACGTTCGCGAGCGCATGGGAGTTCATCGCAAGGTCCGCCTGCGTGTGGCCGGGGACGAGGAAAAGGCGGTCAAGCTCCTCTCGGCCCTGCCGGCGGTCGAGTCGGTCGAACGCCTCGAGGACGCCATCTTGGTGACCCTGGGCGACAGCGGCGCCGAGGCGGGCCTCATCGCCCGGACGCTGGTCCAGGGCGGCGTGGCCGTGGCTGAACTGGTGCCCGAGAAGCTCAAACTGGACGAGGCATTCCTGCAACTGACAGAAGGGCTGGTGCACTAGCCCGGATGTTGCACGATGCGCGTGCAACATCCGCCCCGCGGGCTTCGACGCGAGCGACTTACGTCGCTCTTGCTCGGGGCCAGCCTTGAGCGAGGCGCGAAGCGCCGAGTCGAAACCTTTGCGAGAGAACCGTCTCTCGCAAAGGCGCTTATTGCATAGACCCGGAAGGGGTCATGCAATAAGCAGACTAGCGCTGCGGCGCTGGTCTGGTGGAAACATGGCGGCAGAGCTTGCCAGGACGTTGCTGCGACTGATCAACCCGGGTTCGATCACCGGGCCGATCTTCGGCAAGGAGCTGCGCGTCTCCAGCCGGCGGAAGCGGAACTACGTTGTGCGCACCGCTTACGTGGCCCTGATGGCGCTGTTCATTATCTTTACCTGGATGATGTCGATGGATGAGATAGGCTCGGCTTGGTCCAGGGTCCAGATGGCCCGGGTCGGCAGGTTCATCGTCGCCGCCATCGTCTTGTTCCAGTTCTGCGCCACCCAACTGATCGTGGTGTGCATGTTCTCCACGGCGATCAGCGACGAGATATACCGCCGCACGCTGGGCCTGCTGATGACCACGCCCATCAACAGCTTCCAGATAATCATGGGCAAGCTCTTCAGCAAGCTGCTCCAGTTGCTGATCCTGCTGGCGATCAGCCTGCCGATGCTGGCGGTGGTGCGCGTCTTTGGCGGGGTGCCCTGGGAGTTCGTCGTCGCGGCCCTGTGCGTGACGGTCACCGCCGCGGTCTTCGCCGGGTCGGTCAGCATGTTCTTCTCCATCGGCAACCGCCGGGCCTACGTCGCCATCCTCAAGGCCATCTTCACTCTGCTGGCCCTGTTCCTGGTGGTTCCTTTCGTGACGGAGGCACTGTGGCGGCCTCGTCCGCAATGGCTGTCGATGGTGCTCACCTACGCCAACCCCTGGGGTGCGATGGCGAGGGTGTTTAGGAACTTCGTGTCGCCGTTCCCGGCGGCGCTCAGTTGGCAGGTGCACTGTCTGGTCATGCTGGGTGCCTCGGGGGCGGTGCTGGCAGTGTGCACGGCCGTGGTGCGCAAGGTCGGCCTGCGCCAGGCCACCAGCGAGGCGGGCCTGTTCGTGCGCCGCAGACAGCGCAGGCCCAAAGCCGCTGTCGCCGGCGGGGAGCAGGCGGCCGGACGCATCCGCCGCGTCCGGGGCTCGCCGGTCGTCTGGCGGGAGCTCCGCACGCCTATGTACCGAAGCAGGCTCAAGGGGATCATCGGCGCGGGCATGGTCATTGGCGGCCTGGGGGCGACATACCTGGCCTGCGCAGAGAGCCTCGACGCGGGAGTGACGCACTTGGTCTATGCGATCATCTTCATCGGCATCGGCGGCGTGGCCACGGCCGTGCTGTCCGCCACAAGCATAACCTCCGAGAAAGAGGCCCGAACCCTCCCCATACTGCTGGGCACGCCGCTGAGCGACCTGCACCTCATCGCCGGAAAGGCCATGGGCGTCTTCCGCCGATGCGTGCCCGTCTGGCTGCTGCTGGGCGGGCACATGCTGCTGTTCACGATACTGGGGTTCGTGCACCCCATCGTCCTGGTCCACCTTGCCATGCTGGTTGTGTGGCTTGTCCTCTTCCTGACCGGCACGGGAATGTATTTCAGCGCCCGCCTGCGGCGAACGACCGCGGCGGTGATGGCCAACCTCGGCCTGGGGCTGGCGCTGTGGGCCGTCCTGCCAATACTGCTGGGCCTGACGATGGCACTGTCCAAGGGCGATTCTGACTACATTAACATCGTTTTCTGCGCCAACCCGGTCGTCCAGGGGACCGTGGTTACCATCGCCGGTGCCGGCGAGGACCAAGCCTCTGAGTCGATCGAGGGCCTGGAGTACCACTGGCCCGATGATTCGGTGGGGCCCTACGCCGGCGCCCCCGGGGCGGGCGACACTACCGCCCGAATGTTCGTGAGCATCCTCGGCTACGGACTGGTGGGACTTGCCTTCGCCCTTCGGGCAAAGGCTCACCTCAGGCGGAAGCTCTTCTGACGGCCGCGCCTCCCTCATTTGCCCTTTCGGGCCTTGCCTGCTGCGCTTCCCTCGATTACAAGCCGGGGGCCGCGGTTCATGAACGCTGGTGGGAGTGCGTTGGTTGAAGAACATCGCCAGGCTTTCGGCCAGGCGGTCGCTTCGCGTGGCGGGGCTGATGTCAGGCACCTCGGCCGACGGGGTGGACGTGGCCCTGGTGGACACCGGCCCCGCGAGCGTGAAGCTGCTGGCCTTTGAGACGTTCCCCTACCGGCCGGTGGTCCGTCGGGCGATTCTCGATCTCTGCGGGCAGGCGGCCCGGGCCGCCGACGTGTCCAGCCTGAACTTCCTGCTGGGCGAGGTATTCGCCTCGGCCGTGGTCGCCCTCGCGAGGCGCAGCGGCATTGACCTCAAGTCCATCGACCTGGTCGGCTCCCACGGGCAGACGGTCTGCCACCTCCCCGAAGGCCGCCGCCTGGCCGGGCGGCGGGTCCGCTCGACGCTCCAGATTGGCGAGCCGTGCGTGATCGCCGAGCGGACGGGCATCGCCACCGTGGCGGACTTCCGCCCGCGCGACGTTGCCGCCGGAGGCGAGGGCGCGCCGCTCGTGCCCTGCGCCGACTTCATGCTCTTCGCGGACTCCCGCCTCAACCGGGCCGTGCAGAACATCGGCGGCATCGCCAACGTCACCTTCCTGCCCGGCGGCTGCAAGATAGAGCAGGTCGTCGCCTTCGACACCGGGCCCGGAAACATGATCATCGACCGTGCGGCGGCTCGTCTAACCCGGGGGAAGCGGCGTTTCGACCGCGGCGGCAGGCTGGCGGCGGCGGGGGAGGTCAATAAGCCGCTGCTGGCCGAGCTGATGAGGCACCGGTTCCTGCGCCGTCGCCCGCCCAAGTCCACGGGCAGGGAGGAATTCGGCTGGGCGTTCGCCGACGATCTCTACCGCCGCGCCCGCCGCCGGCGGATCGCCCCGCGCGACATCCTGGCGACGGTGACGGCCTTCACCGCCGCCAGCATCGCCGAGGCGTACCGCCGCTTCCTGCGCGGCGAGGTGCACGAGGTGATCCTCTGCGGGGGCGGGGCGCGGAACCCGACGCTGGCAAGAATGTTGCGGGAGCGTCTGCATCCGGCGAAAGTCAGGATGTGCGATGAGTTCGGCATCAGCGCCGACGCGAAGGAGGCCGTCTCCTTCGCCGTCCTCGCGGCAGCGACGGTCCGCGGCCAGGCCGGCAACGTCCCAGCCGCCACGGGCGCGCGCAGGCCCGTCGTGCTCGGCAAGATCATCCCGGCAGGAACATGAAAGACCGATCGAAGCTGACGACTGAGAAGCCCAACCCCCGCAGCCGCTCCATCGACCGGCGCTCGGCGCTTGAGATCGTGGACATCATCAATGCCGAGGACGCCAAGGTCGCCCCGGCGGTGGGGCGGCAGCGGCGGCAGATCGCCGCGGCCGTGGTGATTGTCGTCGAGGCGTTCGGGCGCGGCGGGCGGCTGTTCTACGTCGGGGCGGGCACCAGCGGGCGGCTGGGAGTGCTCGACGCGGCCGAGTGCCCGCCGACCTTCGGCACCAGGCCCGCGCAAGTCCAGGGCGTCATCGCCGGCGGGCGGCGGGCGCTGGTCCGCGCCGTCGAGGGGGCTGAAGACTCCGCGCCCGACGGGGCCGAAGCCTTGGACAAGTGCGGCGTGACGGCCAGGGACGTGATCGTGGGCATCGCCGCCTGCGGGCTGACTCCCTACGTCCGCGGCGCCATGCGCCGGGCAAGGCGGATCGGAGCCGCCACCGTGTTCATCACCTGCGCGCCCCAGGGCCGCCAGGGCGTCCGCGCCGACGTAATCATAAACCCGGTCGTCGGGCCGGAGGTCGTCGCCGGCTCTACGCGGATGAAGGCCGGCACCGCCACTAAGCTGGTCCTCAACACACTCACCACCGCCGCGATGATCAGGACGGGCAAGGTGTACGGCAACCTGATGGTGGACCTCCGCCCGGGCAGCGCCAAGCTCCGCGAGCGGTCGGAGCGGATCGTCATGAGCGTGACGGGCTTGGCTCGCCGCCCGGCCAGGCGGCTGCTGGACCGCGCCCGAGGCCACGTAAAGATCGCCCTGCTGATGCACCTGCGGGGGCTGGAGTTCACACCCGCCGGGAAACTGCTGAAATGCTGCGGAGGTTCGCTGCGTCAGGCCGTCCGGGACGCGCCCGCCAAGCGCAGCCGCTCTGGGCCCGAGATACGGGAGGTGACCTGAGTTGGCCGTCGTTGACTGGGTCATCGTCGCGGCGTACCTCGCCTTCGCAATGGCGGTGGGGCTGTTCTTTGCCCGTCGGGCGGGCAAGAGCACTAGCGAGTTCTTCATCTCCGGCCGGAACCTGCCCTGGTGGCTGGCGGGAACCTCCATGGTGGCCACGTCCTTCGCCGCCGACACGCCGCTGGTGGTCAGCGGCTGGGTCCGCGACGAGGGCATCAGCTTCAACTGGCTGTGGTGGTCCTTCGCCATCGGGGGCATGTTCAGCGTGTTTCTGCTGTCGCGCCTCTGGCGCCGGGCGGAGGTGGTCACCGACGTGGAGCTGAGCGAGCTTCGCTACGGCGGCCGGCCGGCGGCCGTGCTGAGGGCCGCACGCGGGGCCTACATGGCCATACCCGTGAACTGCATCACCCTGGCGTGGGTGATACTGGCGATGGCCAAGCTGATGAACGTGCTGCTCGACATCGACCCTGGCCTGTCTGTGGCCATCTGCCTCGTGCTGACAGTGGCGTACGCGGTCCTGTCGGGCTTCTGGGGAGTGGTGGTCACCGACCTGCTGCAATTCGTTCTGGCGATGGCCGGAGCGATAGGCCTGTGCGTGGTGACGGTAAGCAGGCTCGGCGGTCTGGCGGCCTTGCGGGCCAAAGCCGAGGCCGCAAGCCCGATGGGAGAGAGGCTCACGCACTTTTTCCCCAGGCCGCCGGCCGGGACCGGGCCCCTCCAGGCGGAGTTCTGGTCCGCGCCCATCTTCGCCTTCGCGGTGTTCATCTTCGTGCAGTGGTGGGCAAACAAGAACGCCGACGGCGGCGGAGTCGTCGTGCAGCGCATGTCCGCCGCAAAGGACGAAAGGCATTCGCTGCTGGCGACACTGTGGTTCAACATCGCTAACTACGCCCTCCGCCCATGGCCGTGGATACTCGTGGCGCTCGGATCGGTCGTGCTCTTCCCCGAAGTCAAGGGCGAGGATGCGTATCCTCGCATGATCAAGGAACTCGCCGTGCCCGGGCTGATGGGAGTGATGATCGCCTCCTTCCTCGGAGCGTTCATGTCCACCGTGGACACGCACCTGAACCTCTCTGCCGCGTACATCGTCAACGACGTTTACAGGCGGATGATCCGCAGGGACGCGTCGGATAAGCACTACGTGCTGGTCTCGCGAGTCGCCTCGGTGGGCTTCATGCTCCTGGCGGGCGCGATCGCCCGGGGTAGCGATTCCATCTCCGGGCTGTTCGTTTTCCTGCTGGCCTTTACCTCCGGGATCGGGCTGGTGCTGATCCTGCGCTGGTTCTGGTGGCGGATCAACGCCTGGTCGGAGCTTTCGGCCATGATCGCCTCGGCGGTGATAGCCAGCGGGCTCTATGTGCTGAAGGGCTACGTATACCCCGAGCAGCTTGGTTGGCTGACCAAGCAGCACATTCTGGCGATTACGGTCGCCGGCTCGACGGTCGTCTGGGTGGCAGTGACGTTCCTGACCGCCCCGGTGGCCGAGGAGAAGCTGGTGGCGTTCTACCGGAAGGTGCGGCCGTACGGGGCCTGGGGCCGCGTCGCCGCTGCCAGCGGCGTAACGCCGCCCAAGGGGCTGGGGCGGATGCTCACAAGCTGGCTGGCCGGGTCGGTCATGGTGCTGGCCGCGACGTTCGCCGCCGGCAAGTTCCTGCTCGCCTCGCCGGGCGAGGGGTGCGTGTACCTCACCCTGGCAGCCGGTGGGGCAGTCGTCGTCTGGCTGGACCTCCGCGGGCAGGGCAAGGGACCCGTCGCCGGGGGGTAGGTGGTGCTGTCGGCGGCGTGTCGTCAGCCCTTGCAGAACGCGGCCAGATGTGTTATACGATCGTGCAGCTAATCCCAGGCGCGCGTAGCTCAATTGGATAGAGCATCGGTCTACGGAACCGAAGGTTGCTGGTTCGAGTCCAGTCGCGCGTGTTTCCGCAAGTCCCTGTCAGTCAGGGACTTTCTCTTTGGGCCGGCAGCTGTCCTTCCCGAAAACCTCATCCGCACAGGAAGCAACGGCCTTGCGGGCTTGACTGTGGGGCCGGCGGGGATGATCGGCGCGTGATCGGAGTGGTCGGCGATGCCGGGGGCGCTTGAGCATGGCCAAATCTGGGCATGGCGCATGGTTCTCTCGTGTGCCAGACGGGACAGGATTGATGCGGGTCCGCTACGCCGCTCTCGTGTAGCGGTGGTGCAGACCACCGAGATACGCCTTGGCTACGACCTTGCCCTGCGCCGGCGGGCAGACAGGCCGAGTAAACGGCGAGTTGCGTTCCAGCGACAGGTGCAACCGCGCCTCGTGATAATAGGTGAAGAATTCGGACAGCGTGCGGCGTAGATGATCCTCGTTCAGCACGATCAGGTGGTCCAGGCATTCACGGCGGATGGATCCGATCAGACGTTCCACGTAGGGATTCTGCCAAGGAGCCCGTGGCGCAATGAGCACTTCCTCGATCCCCATGTGCTCCACCCGGTCACGGAAGTCCTGGCCGTAGATGCCGTCGCGGTCGCGAAGCAGAAAACGAGGAACTTGGTCGTAAGGAAATGCCTCTACGATCTGCTGAGCAGCCCACTGGGCGGTGGGGTTGGCCGTCACGTTGAAGTGGACCGCTTGGCGGCGATCATGCCGCAGGATGAGGAAGACGTACAGCACGCGGAACGTCACCGTCGGAACCGTGAAGAAGTCGACGGCCGCGATCTGGCGGGCGTGATTCTTCAGGAAGGTTCGCCAGTTCTGGGAAGGCGCCTTGGGCTGTCGGATCATGTACTTGGCGACCGTGGATTCGGCCACCGCGTGGCCCAGCAGAAGCAACTCGGATAGAATCCGCGGGGTGCCCCACATCGGGTTCTCGCGAGACATGCTGACCTTCTCCACGAATGGTGGGCGCGGAGCTTGTGGTTATCCGGTCATGCTTTCGAACTCGGCGGGGCTGACGTAGCCCAGCGTCTCGGGCTGGACAAGGGCCAGCGCTGACCGCCAACCTGACCAGAGCCTCGACAGCCAGACCCAGAAGATCCGGTCCCGCGTGCGGAGTTTGGGGCGCTTGACGGAGCGCTGGAGCACAGCGATCTAGCGCCGCAGGGCCAGGTTCTCGGCCATTAGTGCGGCACGACCGGCAAAGAAGCCTCGAACGAACAACCACACTGCCTGAAGAACGGCCATCCCTGAACCTCCGTTGCCGAGATAAACAGCCGGATCCTACGGCCGATGAGGCTCTGCGGCAACGGTGCAAGCCCTTCACCTGCAAGGTGGACGGAGTTTTCGGGAGGGACAGGTGTGCGCTTGGCTCATAGTCGCCCGGCATGGCAGCGGCTCTGGCCCGCCCCTTGGACAATCAAGAAAACCTGCCCAACTCAGGTGATCACCCGATTGACAGAAACAGGATTCATGATATGATTCTGTCTCAGTGAGGGGCCTCATTGCCGGGGCCATGCCTACTCGGAGGGTAGTTCCGTCCCGAAGGGACCAGCTCAATCGCTCAGCGGTGTTGTTGTGCGCTGAGGAGCGGGTCGCTCACCCGCCTTCGCCGACGCTTCGGCGGGCGGGCCTGTTTCGTCAGCCTGAATCGGCTCAGGGCGGACGGTCCGCGCTGGACTAAACGGCTGGAATGGCCCCCAGCCGGGGAACACGGCAGGCATGAGGACGCTTCGCCCGTGAGAAGCCGACGCTTGCACGCGGAGCTTTCAGCGATGAAGGCCCACGCCGGTCGTCGGGAGAAGGCCACATGGGGAATGGCGGTTCACCTTAGGCCGGTGCGGTTGGTGGCGGATTCCGTCCTGGAACTGTCCACAGCGCCGCGGTGTCGCTGCGCCTGACCTATCGGCCGGAGAGAACAGGAGAGGGAGATGGCAACGAGGAGCCTTGAACTTCGGTTTTGGGGTGGCGCTGCGTTCGTGCTCGCCGTGCTGGCGGGCACTTCCCAGCTCGGCGCGATCAACTACACGGTCACGAAAGTCGCCGACAGCGGTCAGAGCGTCGTACTAGCGGAAAACCCGTACGGAGAGATTGCCTTCAGTACGAACGGAGTGATGCTGTACTCAGACGGGGAAGTGCATGACGTGGGGCCCACCCCGCAGTACTACGCCGGTCCGGACATCAACTCCTCCGGCATGGTCGTGTTCTGGGGCTGGCCGGGCGACACTTCCCGGGGCGGGGTCTGGCTGTATGACCCCGCGGCAGGGACGACGAACATCAGCGACGATCCCACGGCGCGCTATCCCAAGATCAACGATTCGGGGACGATCGTCTGGCAAGAACAGGGCGGCATCTGGAAGTATCACAACGGTCAGATCGGCTCCGTCGCACCGGACGGAACGGATCCGGAAATCGGCAACGGCGGTCATATCGCGTGGGTAACCGCGGCGCATAGGTTACAGATCACCGACGGCGTCTCCACAGAGACCTTGCCGCAAACGGTGGTGCACCACTGGAAGGTGAGCATCAACTCATCGGGACAGGCTGCCTACGCCGCGCAGGAAGGCGGCGGCTACTCCACGTACCTATATGATGGCACCGAGGCCATCCGGGTAGGGAACGGTGGCCAAAGCTGCCCCCAGCCCAAGATCAACGACGGGGGAGACGTTCTCTACGCCCTGGAAGATGGGAACGACGATGTCCTTGTCCTGCGCCGCGAATCGGGTGAAGAGGTCGAACTGCACCGATCAAGCTGGTCAGGGATCAACGGCTTCGACCTGAACAATCTCGGCAACTCCGTCTACTACGCCGACTACTCCAACCTGACCGTCGTGATAGGCCAGGAGCGGACCTACCTGCCCGGCTCGGCCTCCTATGTGAACATCAACGACCACAACTTTGTCGCCTGGGCACGAGACGGCGTCTACCTGGCGGTCCCCGAACCCGCCACGCTGTCGCTGCTGGCGATTGGGGGGCTGGCACTGATCAGGCGTCGAAGAAGGAAGTAGCAGCGAGAGGGTGTCGCAATGCCGAGGAGCCTTGAGGGACAAGTATCACACACATGCTCCGACCTCCGCTCGGGGAAGCGGCGGAGTGGCCGGCTGAGCCTTCCCCGCCAGTGGTTCGGCGGGCGCCGGCCAAAGTCGAGGGGCAGGGCGAGTCTCGCTCGTTCGTCCCTTCCTGCCTGGCCCGCACGGGCGAGGTTCCGAGTCACGCATCCTATAGCTGGAATCTTCTGAAAGGTCACCGCAATGACTACTGCCAGGCTTGCCGGAGTTTCATTGACGCTCCTCCTTCTGAGCCCCTCGACGCTGACAGCCCAGGTCGCACAGGGCGACCCTCTCTGCTTTGACTCCCAGTGGGGCGCTCTTTTCAAGTACGACATGCAGACAGGAGCCAAGACCCTTATAAGTGGCTACGGGAACGGTCCCGATCTTGTCGGGGATGGACCAATCTGGCCCGTAAGCACGCATATCATCTACTCCCGTCAAAGGCTGCACGCGGGTACCGATGGAACCGTGTTCCTAGCGTACAGATCGCAGTTGTATGCAGTGGATCCAATGACCGGCAACCGCCGGATGTTCGACTTCGGTGGGGACTACAACAACTTAACTTGCTTGTCCGATCCCGCAGATCCCGACAGAGTTTACGTCTTCGCCGCGGCTACCTCTACCGCATACGAGAGGCACAGGGACGTCTACGAACTCACCCTATCGACAGGCTCCAAGGTCAAACTGGCAACTGACTTTACCATTCCTCCCGACCGGAACCCGGGATGGACTTTCGCCGAGTCCGACCCGAATGGCAGAATCGTTTTCGTCGGTGGCAGGTGGACCGGAAGCGTCGAGCACGGGGCTTGGGTCTATGGCAGCCCCACGGGCACCGCCATTCAGCAAATTGACACATGCCCGATGTACAACCTAACGGACATCCACTTTGATTCCACGGGCAACCGCCTGCTGCTATCAGGCGACTTTGGTATATACGTCTCCCAGCTTGCGCCGGCGGGCGACTACGCGCCAATAGCGCCCATCGACATTCCGACCAATGCATTCACAGGGCTTCAGGGCTTGTGCAATAGCGGCGGGCGCTTGTTGGGAATAGATGGTGCGCGCGTCAAGATCGTTGATATTGACGCGAGAACGACTGTCGATCTACCGAACGGTCCCGGTGTGGGATATGGGTTTGCTGCTCCACCTGGGCGAGGCATCATGAGTGGTTCGACAATACTGGGGGCCGGCGATGGTGAGTTTCTATGGGTCGATCCCGCGGCCGGCAACACCTGGACGGCGAGCGCCTTATGCCAATCGAACGACAGGATTGCGGGCGAGACTCCTGACTCTATCTACTATAAGCAGGGGTACTACCGGGGGCCGGTGACGCGGTACGACAAGGCCACCGGCGAGGAGGAGGAGATCTTCACGCCTTCAGATATGATTACCGGCCTGGCTATGCTGGACTCGACTCACTTCGCATACACACGCGGGGCCTATGAGACCGGGTGTTTCGTATATGACACGGCTACGCAAACGACTCAAAAGGTTGCATCGGAGCACCTCTACAATGTCTATCCCGATGGACATGGGGGCATGTACGTTCTGTCGAAGTCGGATGGGTTCCATAAGTGCACGGTCGAGCGGATGTCCGCGGATGGGCAGGAGAGGGAGGTTGTTTACACGTACGATTCGCCATCGTATAGCGGATTCACGCAGTTCGTCGTTAACGCTGACGAGGAGGTGATCTACTTCGTGCCACACCGGGAGTTGGCTCTGTATTCTGGGCTCTTGGGCGGCGACACCGCTACTCGGATAAGTGGTTGCGGTGCAAACGACTATGAAAGTCCCTCGGAGTGGGTCGGAACAGGCCCTTCGTGGGGAGGAGGGCTCGTGCTATATGGCATAGCGGACGGCTTCGCGTATCTGGGTGACTCATATCACAACGGTCTGTTCAGGGTCGACCTGGCTACCGGAGAACGCGAGCTGCTCTCGGCGACGGAATACTACCGGTGGGTGGCCTTAGACGGGATTTGCACCTACATCCCCGAGCCCACCACGCTGTCGCTGCTGGCCCTCGGGGCGGTAACGTTGATCCCCCGCAAGAGACACGCCTTTGTGTGAGGGAATGGAGGAGGCCGTGGCGTACCGGACGGCCGCTCAAGTGCTCACGGGTTGTTGTTTGCTGATGAGCGGGCCGCTCAGCCCTTTCGTCAGCTGGAGTGAGAGAGTGTGTGCGTCGTGCGGATGCAATAGGAGAGGAGCGGGACGATGAAAAGGCAAGTTGCGGCGATGTGTGCTGCTGGGCTGGTCTTGGCCTTGGGTTCGGCGGCAACGGCGACAGTGAACATCGAGACCGTCGCCGTGGGCAACGCGGGCAATGCGCCGGACACAAGGTATGAGACGCCCGGCTATGGGGCGGTGAGCTACGAGTACAACATCGGCAAGTACGAGGTGACGGCCGGGCAGTACACCGAGTTCCTCAACGCCGTGGCGGCCACAGATACCTATGGTCTGTACAGCGGGCGTATGGCCCTGCCAGTGGCCCCGGACAAGGGCTGCAACATCCAGCGCGGCGGCAACCCGGGCAGCTACACGTACAGCCTGGCTGTCGACTGGGCGGACCGCCCGGTGAACTTCGTGAGCTGGGGCGACGCGGCGCGATTCGCCAACTGGCTGCACAACGGCCAACCGACCGGGGCGCAGGACCTGACCACGACGGAGGACGGGGCGTACTACCTTAACGGCGCCACGGGCGGTGGGCTCCTGCTGGCCGTCAGCCGCGAGGCGGACTGGACGTGGGCGATCCCGACCGAGGATGAGTGGTACAAGGCGGCCTACTACGACCCGGAGACAGCCAGCTACTACGACCATCCGACGAGCAGCCACACCCGGCCGGGCTACGTGAACGACAGCGGCAACCTGAGCGGGACGGGGAATCCCTTCGTGGAAGGGGGAACGGACCCCGGCGGCTACGCGACGTGGGACGGTGACGGCGGGACCGACGGGATCGGGATCCCCTACTACCGCACCGTAGTCGGGGAATGGGAGAACTCGGACAGCCCCTACGGCACGTTCGACCAGGGGGGCAACGTCTGGGAATGGAACGAGGCCTTCCCGTACGGTCGCGGCTTGCGGGGCGGGTCGTTCCTCAACTCCGGCGACTTCCTGCGCGCGTCGTACCGGGGCTCGCGCGACCCGACGGACGAGGATATGAACTTCGGCTTCCGCGTTTCCGATGTCCCCGAACCCGCCACACTGTCGCTGCTAGCGCTGGGCGGGCTGGCGTTGATCCGCCGGAGGCGGCGCGGGCTGCTGCCCGTGCTGGTGGTAGCGGCGATCGCCGTGGCGGCACTAGGGTTGGCAACGCCATGTCAGGCGGGGGGCGACTGGGTCATAAGGCCGATCGCCTCGGACCTGGTGGGCGATGCGGCGGTCGCCGTAGACAGTCAGGGGAATCCACATGTCGCATGGAGCTGCTTCACCGGGACTGGCTGGGGTGGCGACAAAGAGGAGTGGCAGTACAAGTACGCAAGGTGGGACGGCTCGAGCTGGCAAACGACGCAGTTCACTGCCCTCGCCACGCACCGGAGCAGGGACACATCGCTGGTCGTAGACGGCCAGGACAGGCCGCACATGGCTTTTTATGTCTACGATCGGAACACTGCCATGAGCCGGCTCGTCTATGTCACGCCCGGCAGCGGCGGCGCGTGGTTGACCGAGGACGTCTTCAGCGGCCCAAGCGGGTCGGGCGCTGACCCAGATCTGGCCCTGGACAGCCAGGGGCGGCCGCACATCAGCCACGTGGGCCGGTACTCCCGCTTCGACGGGACCCAATGGCAGACGGAGGACGCTTGGCCGATCGGTTTCCGCAATAGCCTGGCCCTCGATGCCCAGGACACCCCCCACGTGGCATCGCCCGACGGTATGTACGGGTACCCCAGCTACGGCACCAAGCACCAAGGCCAATGGACCCAGACCTTCATCGTGACCCCGACAGATGCCTGGGGAATGTCCATCGACCTCGATGCCCAAGACAAGCCCCACGTTGCCTGGTGGGACTCGTCCAAGGCCGTGCCGGCGTACAGCTGGGACACGGGAAGTGGATGGGACACGGAATGGATCCCCGATCAGCACCACAGCAGCTTCGGCAGCAAGGGCGTCTCCCTGGAGCTGGACGACCAAGGCCGGGCCCACATCGCCTACAGGAGGTTCTACTCCTCCACGTCCAAAGACGCGGCGTATGCCGTGTGGGACGGCGCATCGTGGCATCTCGACACGATCGCAGAGGATAGGTACGTCGTGGGTAAGAACTCCCTCGCGCTCGGGCTGGCCGGAGACGCCCATGTCCTCATCGGCGAGGTAACCGGGAGCATAAGCGGCGAATTCTATCACGCCTACATCCCCGAGCCCGCCACGCTGTTGCTGCTGGGCCTTGGTGCGGCGGTGCTTCTCGGCAGGCGCAGGCGTCGGGCAGCGTGGGTACCTGTGCTTGCGGCCTGCGCGGCGCTTTCGTGGCTCTCCCCATTGACAGCATCCGGTGCAACCCCCCGCTTTCAGCCGTTGGGCCATTTGGCATCGGGGCATGACGAGAGTCATGCGCACGGGGTCTCTGACGACGGTTCCACTGTCGTCGGGTCCAGCCGAGAATCTGAGTCGGAGGCCTTCCGTTGGACGGAGGAAACCGGGATGCTGCCCTTGTCGGGGGGGCGAAGTGCAGCACTGGCCGCGTCAGCGGACGGGTCCGTCGTGGTGGGCTTCCGTTGGGGCTTGTCCTCGACCGGCCAAGCGTTCCGCTGGACCGAAGAAAGCGGGACGGTGTTCTTGCCTGACCTCCCCTCTCCCCTACCGAGGAGCTGGGCCTACGACGTGTCGGCCGATGGATCAGTGGTAGTGGGGAAGAGCAACACTGATTACGATGACTCCAGTTTGCAGAATAGCGAGGCGTGGCGCTGGACGGCCGAAGCGGGCACGGTCGGGCTCGGCGATCTGCCGGGGTGGAGATTCGACAGCATAGCCAGAGGCGTCTCGGCCGATGGTTCCGTGGTGGTGGGGCAGGGAGTCACTGGCGTCCCTTCGAAGGGCTCGCTGGCCTTTCGCTGGACCCAGGAAACCGGAATGGTGCCGTTGGGCGACCTGCCGGGGAGCCGTAGCACCGTGGACGACAACAGTTATGCCTTTGGTGTGTCGGCCGATGGTCTGGTGGTGGTTGGCCACGGCAGCACCGACCAGGACAAAGAGGCCTTTCGCTGGACGGCCGCTACCGGCATGGTCGGGCTCGGTGACTTCCCCGGCGGGACTGTCCAGAGCAGCGCGTATGCTGCGTCGGGAGATGGGTCGAGAGTCGTCGGCTTCGGTGCCGCCGCCTCGGGCGTGAGGGCCGCCATCTGGGACGCCGGCCACGGCATGCGCGACTCGGGGACCTGCTTGTCAACGACTACGGCCTGGACCTCACCGGCTGGACGCTCAAGGAAGCTCACGACATCACCCCCGACGGTACAGTAATCGTGGGCTGGGGCATCAATCCTGCTGGCGATCACGAGGCTTGGCGTGCCGTCATTCCCGAACCCGCCACGCTGTCGCTTCTGGCCCTCGCCGGTCTGGACGGCGTTTTTGCGCCGTCGGTGGGGAACTATGGCCGAGGGTTTCTTGCGGCTTACGGCAGCTGCGACGTCGAGGTGACCTACAACGTCGGCGACGAGACAATCGAGGGCGCCTGGGCGGTGCTCATGGGCTCCTTGTACCAGGACGACTCCGATGCGGGGCTGGCCGAGGGCCATTTCAAGGACGTTACGATCCTTCTCAACGATGCGCAGGGGCAGGCCCTACTAGAGGGATCCGTCCCTTCGCTCTACCTCCGCGAGCTGACCGACGCCGAGGGTGTGCTGGTCGGCACCGGGCTCCTGGAGATCACCGACGGCGACCTGGCCAGACGGTTTCCCTATGTCGAAGGCAACTTCCTGGACGTCCACATCGAGCTTGACCCGCCGGAGATCGACGGCTTCGGGCAGAGCTTCGGTGGGGTATGCGAGTTGACGATCCGCCCGATCCCCGAGCCCGCCACGCTGGCGTTGCTGGCGGTTGGCGGTCTGGCTCTGATTCGGCGTCGCAAGAGACACGCCTTTGTGTGAGGGAATGGAGGAGGCCGTCGGGTACCGCACGGCCGCTCAAGTGCTCAGCGGTGTTGTTGTGCGCTGAGGGAACGGGGCGCTCGCCTGTTCCGTTGGCCTTGACAAGAAGATGCGCGCCGCGTGCAACATGCGGCCTGTCAGGCAGAAAGGGAGCGGAGCGATGAAGGCAGACCGGATAGGTCGTTTGGCGATGTTGGTGGTGTGCGCAGCCGCCGGATCGGCGTTCGCGTCTGGATTCCCCCACACCACGGACACGCTCTCCGAGGCGCGGTACTACTTGTCCGCCACCACGGTGGGCAGCAAGGCCATTTTCGCTGGCGGGGCCGCCTCGACCGGCTACAGCGACGTTGTCGACATTTACGACGCCGACGCGGGCCTGTGGTCCACGGACACACTCTCCCAGGGGCGGTATTACCTGTCCGCCACGTCGGTGGGGAACAAGGCGATCTTCGCGGGCGGATTCACCGGCCCGCCAGGCGCGATCCCCAGCAACGTGGTGGACATCTACGACGCCAGCACGGGCCTGTGGACCACGGACACGCTGTCAAAGGCGCGAGGCATAATGGCCGCGACGACGGTCGGCAGCAAGGCCATCTTCGCAGGGGGATACGTAGACGGCGTCGAGGGCTACAGCGATGTCGTGGACATCTACGATGCCGATACCGGCCTGTGGTCCACGGATACGCTCTCGCAGGCACGCTGTTATCTCGCCGCGACGACAGCAGGCGGCAAAGCCATCTTCGCGGGGGGCAGCGGTGACAGTGATGTGGTCGACATCTACGACCCCGATACAGGCTTGTGGTCGACGGACGCACTGTCGCAAGGGCGGCACTGGCTGGCGGCAACTGCGGTAGGCGACAAGGCGATTTTCGCCGGCGGGGCCATTGGTGACAGCGCCTACAGTGACGTCGTGGACATCTACGATGCCGTCACAGGGCTGTGGTCCACGGACACGCTCTCGCAAGCGCGAGGTTATCTTGCTGCGACATCACTGGACGGCAAGGCGATGTTTGCAGGAGGCAACGGCCCCAGCGATGTCGTGGATATTCTCGATCCGGGCACGGGGCAGTGGACCACGGACGCGATCTCGCAGGGGCGATACTATCTATCCGCGACGACCGTGGGCGACATGGCGTTCTTTGCCGGTGGCGCTACTGGACCTGGACCTGACCCCAGCGGCTACAGCAACGTCGTGGACATCTACACTATTCCAGAACCGGCCACGCTCGCCCTGCTGGCCTTGGGCGGTCTATCGCTGATCCGGCGAAGGAAGAGCGGAGGAGGGTTGTTCCGCTCTATCGCTCAGCGAAGTTGATGTGCGCTGAGGGAACGGTCGCGGGCCTATTCTTCGGCCAGCATGGCCGCAACGGCGGCTCGCACGCGGGCGAACTGTTCGCTGGAGAGGTTGTGGAAGATGGTCTCGCCGGCCTCGTCAAGGAAGCGCTCCTGCGTTTGGCCCTTCAGTTCGAGCAGACCTTTGAGCATCGCGCCGAGCTGTCTCCTGTCGTAGCCGCGCTTGCGGGCGAGCAGGGCGAGATACTCAACGTCCTGCTGGCCTCGCCGCAGGGCCTTCAGTCGAACGCTACAGACCACCTGCTCCTTGGGACCGCCGGGCGGCGGGGGGACAAGTATGGCCGTCGTCGAGGCCCTGCGATGGTTGGCAGGCGAGCCGATGGTATTCCACGGCAGCAGCCCGTCGGCTCCGAGCAGATAGGCGGATACGGGCCAGGCCTCGGCGTTGAGATTGCTGGCGCGAATCGGGTTGAGGCTGCCGTAGTTATAGAACGTCATCCCCCTGCCCATCATCTCGGCGCACCGCTCGTGCTTGGTGTAGAAGGTCTTTGAGACGCACATCAGATCCACCACGCCATCCAGCCAGCGGCGCTGGCGGTGCGGGCGGCTTATGTCGCCGCGGTATATGAACCGCCCCCCCTCGGCGCCCGCGACCGCCTGCTTGAACAGACGCCCCCAGTAGGCTATCGCAAGCCAGTCGTCGCGGTTCTGCGGCTCGTCCAGGCACCAGAAGCCGAGCTTGCCCTTGGTCCACGTGGGCTTGTTGTTCAGGTAGAACTGCATCTCAGTGCGCGTCCAACCCTTTTTCTCAAAGTGGCGCATGAAGTCAGCAGTCACCGCCCGAAAGCCCCGGCCGTACTCCTCGTCCATCAACTCCTCTATGGGCCCAGCCGTCAGGAAGTGCTTCTGCAGGTCGGTGGACTTGAATGCGTAATGGTCGCGGAAGTTGATCGGCCAGGCCTCGCAGAACGGCAGGTATTGGCTGGCCAGGGGCATGCCCGCGCGGGGCATGTCCGCAAAGGCCGACCCGTCCAGCAGCGGGCCGAAGTATGCGTCGTAACCGCTCCAGTCGGCCACGCGCATCTCCGCACCCTTGCCCTGGAGCGGAATCGCATATCGCGTCTTGGCCGAGCCGTCCTGCGAGTAGGGCAGGACGTTCAGCGTGGTCCTGTGGGCGTGGGCCAGACGGAACCAGGCGTAGTCGCCGGTCAGCGGACGGGAGGAGTATGCGTTAAGCTCGCAGTTGAATGAGAGCGTATCGGGCAGGACGGGCGAGCGGACCTCCAGGCTGACGGGCACGTCGAAGGGCTCGGCGCCCTTTATCGCCACCGTGATCGTACCTCGATACCGGCCGGGCGCTGTGTCCTTCGGTATGCGGATGTCCACCAGCAGCGACTGATTGCGCTGGGAGGGCACCTTGTTGTCGGCGTTGGGTATTGCGAACGTGGTGCCCGGCCCCAGCGGAACGCACAGGTCGCCCATCCATTCGCCGTCGCGGATGTACCACTGTCGGAAGACGGATATATTGCTCGCCGGAACCTTCGCCCCGCCAGGCCCGCTGAGCGAACCAGCCGTGATACCGATGTCCGCAACCGGCGTCTCGACCGCTTCGATAAGTAATTGGAAGGCGACTATCTCGTTTCGACAGCCCGCCAGGGTCACCACCCCGTCTCGTCCGTTCCAGTAGATGTTGCCCTTACGGTACTCGCCGGCCGGCTTGGCGCCGTATTGCTTCAGGCCCACCTCTTCCAGCAGGTTGCCCGTTACGGGGTGGGCGCTCTCGCAGTCGCCATATGCCCACAGGCGGACCTTGCCCGTGCGGATGGTCGGAGAGCCTTTGGGATTGGCCTTTATCGCCACATCCGGCACGACCGGCACCGCTAGGGCCGCCGACGCTCGCCCGTCGGTCTCTGTCGTTGTAGAAGCCAGACCGCTTGCGCCTATGGACCTGACAGCGACCGTGACGTCGCCCCTCGGCGGCAGGTCGGTTATCACCAGCGACATCTTCCCCCCACCTTTCGGCGGACGCGGGATTTGCCAGAGCGGAAGGAGGGTGTTCGGCTTAGTCGATCCGCGCCGGCGGTATGAGACCTCTGCCCTGGCCAGGTCCTTCGGGACCGACACCGAGACCTTGACGGCCCCGGCAGTCGGGGACGCATGCGCCGGCGCGGGCCTGACGCTGAACGTCGGGGCAGTTGGCCTGCCGGTTGCCTTGCCGGCGGAGTCGACCAGGAGGTAAGGCCCGTGGCCCGACTCACGAGTGTGGAGGCGGTAGGGGATCTTGGTCTGGCCCTTCTCCTCGAACAACGCCAGTCCATACGTGCCGCCGTTTACAAGCGCCTGGACTATCGGCGCCGGCAGTTCGATGGCCACCCAGTCGCCCTGGAGGTGACGCACGGTGGCGGTGTGACTGATGGAGTTGCCCAGGTCGAACGTGACGTCCGTCAGCTCGCTCTGGAACCCAGCCCATCGCCGCCGGCCGAAGTCGGCCCAGTTGGCCATCGCCCCGCCGCCGGGCCTGGCGGGTTTTGTGCCCGTGCCCGTGCCTTCCTTCCAGGGCGTCGATATGGTCGACACGCTCACCACGCGGAGCTTGTCCGCATCCGGCGAGGCCGCCTGGCGGATCATCAGCACCCCGCCGGTCAGCTCGCGGCCGCGAACCTTGGATGTGTCGAAATCGGCCAGGAAGTAAAACGCGCTGTCCTTGGCCTCCTTCGTATAGTGGATGCCGTGAAACGCCACCTCCTTGGCCGCGCCGTAGTTGATCTTGTAGATGTCGGCGCTGCTGGGGGCCTTCTTGATGTGGATGGCTGTGTCGGCTGTGCACTCAAGGCGGATGGTCTTTCGCTCTGCACCCAGTGCAAAGCATGCTGCCAGAAGAACCGTCATTACCGCTGCCCAAGTGGCCGGTGAACCAGACGTACTCATTTGAAATGCTCCCGTCGCGGCGCGTCTGCGTGAGGCGTATCGTATCACCACGCCGCCGCCATGCCAAAGGTCATCCACATACAGCATGCTCGGTCCGCCGGCATGTCGCTTCAGGCTAAGTTGCCCAATTGACTGTGGCGTGACGGCGTGGGACATATTGGGCTTAATCCTCATCGCCCGGCCCCACGCCGAGCGAGGCCAGCGCAACGTGCAGGGCGGCCGTGCCAGTACCTGCAAGGTGGACGGGGTCTCCGGGAGGGACAACTACCTGGTGGACTTTCCGGTGACCGATATGTCCAGTACGAGCGGAGTGTACGGCTTCATCTTGACCCAGGCGCGGACGGGTTTGATGGTGGCGGTGCGCTTGAGGCTGTAGGGGTTGACGGTCTTGAAGTCCCGCTGGAGCGCGACCAGCAGGCTGGTCTTGATGGCCACGTCGCCGAAGCTGAGCGTGGAGGTCTCCTTGTCGCTCTTCAGGTCGGCGCTGCGCCTGACGGCGGGGAAGAAGCTAAAGATCACCGGCTCGTCGCCTTTTACGTCCAGTACACGGACCGTCACTCGCGCGGCCGTGGGCGAGATCACCTGGACCTCCAGGCGGGCCGTGAAGGTGTCGAACTCCAGCACGACCTCGTGGCCCTCGTCGGTCCGCTCCACGCGCCCCGCGGTGGGCATGTAGAAGGTTCGGCCTTTCACCTTGCGGTGGAACGAGCCCGCCTCGGCCTGCTGTTGCGAGTTGGAGGCAGCGAGAATCGTGCCCGCGCCGCGGTGATACAGCTCGACGGCGTTCTGCGGGTCCACCCAGTACATCCGCTCGACGATGGGGTCGATCGACAGGGCGTTGAGCCCGTAGACGAATCCGTCGCGCCGCGCGATCAGGCCCTGGCCGTCGAGGAAGGTGAATTCCGCGCGGTTGGGCATTGGCTCTTCGTCGCCGGGCTTGAAGTAGACGGCGTTTTCCGCCGTTCGGAACCAGTATTCCGGACTGGACGCGCTGGGGCGGCTGGCCGAGCGTATGCGCCGGGCGGCGCGAACGCGGGCCAGGTGTCGCCCGCGCGCCGACAGCGACAGCACGAAGTCGCCATGGGTAAACGGGTTTGCCCAGATCACCCTGCCGTCGTGCAGCAGCGTCAGGTTCCCGGTCGGCAGGGAAGTGTGACACGAGAACTCCACGCATCGGGCCAGGCTCGGCAGGACGCTCTTGTCGGCGCTCTGCCAGTAGTACTCGCCCAGCGCGTTCATGGTCAGCCAGGTGTAATGCGTAGCCGGCACGACACGCCGCTCGGGGAAGTGCCCGTCCCGCTCATGGGCAGCCATTGCGCGCATCTCCCTCCGGCCCAGCTCTCGCCACTTGGCGTTGTCAAGCACGACGCCGCCCGTATAGACGTTGGCTGCGTGGTAGGCGTAGTGGTTCGTGCCCGTGCCGGTCTCCGAGCTGAAGCGAGACGTCCGATTGCTCACCGGCGTTATCCAGACGGTGATCGTCGCCTCGACCAGTTCGCCCAGCCGGCGTCGCCAGTAGGCTGCCTGCTCGGCAGGCACGTCGTTCTTGAGCAGCTCGTATGTCTGGAGATAGCCCTGCAGGTGTCGGTTGGGCGGGTGCTCCAACTGCTCGTACCAGATGGCTGGGTCGAGCGCCGCTTCCATGCCCGCCGCAGCCGAGGCCAGCATTCGCTTGTCGCCGCGATGCGGGTTCTCGGGCCAGTCGGACTTGTAGACCAGGGCGAACGGGTAGCACGCCCCGTAGCTCCATTCACTTGCGCGGAGCCTGCCGGATCGGCCAATCGAGCGATACCGTCCGTCGCCGGCCTGGATAATGTGGTAGAAGTTGCACGCGTCTGCCAGGCCCGCCCGATAGAGGGAAAGCGTTTTCAACTCGTCGATGCCCTTGCGGAACTTGTCCCACGCAGTTCGCTTCTGGGCGACGGCGCACCAGTGCTCGGCCGCTATGTCGATCGCGCCGCCATCGCCGCCGCCCGCCTTGGCCGCGGCGTAGAGATGCAGCTCGCCCTCCTTGGCACCCGACAGCTCGATCGACACCTTGCTCTTGCCGGGCATCAGCTTCTGGACCGCCCGCCCGACGCTACGATTGCCCTGCACGGCCTCGAGCGTAACCTCCGCGCCCGCCGGATCGGCGATCGCCAGCCAGAGGGCCACCTCGATGGGCCCGGCCTCGTCTGCCGTGAACGGCTTGCCCGTCTCGATGACCAGCGGACGGGCGACCTCGGCACGATAGCTGGCGACTTTGTGCCCTTCCGCGTCCGTGATCTCGATGGCGGCCGAGCCATGGCGCTCGATCCGGGCTATCGCCAAGCCGTCATCGCCGACGGGCACGGGGGCGCCGTTTACCCTCATGGTGCAGCCGGCCCGCCAGTTGATCAGCTTCAGCTTGCTGGACCCGACCGCCAGCGAGACAGGAAGCCGCAGCGCCGCGGATGCGGGCGGCGCTTCGTCCACCACGTCCACTCGCCCCAGGCGCGTCGGGCGGTGGGCCCAGCCGCCCCACAGATCGCGCCACGCGAAGTGCGAACCGTCGGCAGGGCGGTTACGCATGACGTTGGCGTAGAAGCGACCTTCCGGCACGCCGAGCGTCTTCATGGGCAGCGCCGCAACCATCCACCAGCCCCGCTTATCGACGCCCGCCCGAACGCGGATAGATGTCGGGTCGATTGGCTCGATAACGCCCAGTTGGTCGCGCCGGGCGCACGGGCGAAGATACCGCAGGACGGCTGCCCTGCCTCCGGCGTTGACCTGCACGTTGACGTACGGATAAGCCGGCTTCTGCGAGTTGGTCAGCAGGACCTCAAGCGAGTCCGCTTGCCACACCTCCTGCGAGGCAGACGCCAGCAGTTCGGTGGCCTCGGCCTCCCACGCCCTATGGCCGCCCGTGCCGCGCACGATGGTGTCCGGCGTGGGGTCCAGGCACCGCGCCGCCAAGTAAAGCACCGACTCGTGCACCACCACGCGAATGTCCGTGGCCCTGTTAGCCGGCTCGGGCCTGCCTCTCGAGAACAGGCGCCCAAGCGGCTTGGCCTGCTTCCAGACGGGGTCGCCCATTGGCTCGTCGCCGTCCAACGCCGGCGCCTTGTCCACGCGCAGCACATGCCCCGCAGGGCTGTCGCACCAGACGGGCCCGGCGCCGGAGACGCCCTGGCCCCAAACGGTAGAGATCAACCATAGAACCGTTACCGCCGCCGCCACTGCGGATTCATTGCGCATGATCGCCTCCATCATGCTATCTCGCGCCGCTTGGAAATGGCCATTGCTCCCGGCCGCGCAACCTGCATCGGGCCAGACGGCACCATAAGCCAAGCATGGCCATTTGTCCCAGGAGCCTGTGTAATCCGGGATTTCCCAGGTAAACGCCAGCCCACGACCAGCGTGGGCCTTTTCGACGATTCTATCGCGGCCCGGGAGATCAACAAGCCCTTTCGCAGCTCCGGCAAGGGGCCATTTGCCTGCCCTCGGGCCATGGCGATCTCCTCCCAGCAGATCGAGGAGGCTATCAAGGAGGCGATTCTCCCCTGACGCGATGGCTTGCCGCTCGCCGCTACAATTCCCGGCCCTATGACTTGGACACCATGGCGATTCTTCCTCGTAGCCGTTACGGGATGGATGGACCGCAGGCAGCAAGAGGTGATCGATTACCTCAGGGAAGAGAATCGAATCCTGCGTGAGCACGTTGGCCGCAAGCGGCTTCTGCTGAACGATGAGCAGAAGCGACGCCTGGCGGTCAATGGCAGAACCCTCGGGCGCAAGCTGCTCCAGCAGTTCGGGACGCTTTCAGCCCGGGCGGCGTACTCAGGTCCCATCGCCGCGAGGCCGCTCGAGCCGGATTCCCGCTGCCGTAGCGCCACTGAAACTTGGCGCTGTGTGCCCGCTGACGTATATAGACGGTATGCACTCCTCTGCGGGCAGCCGAGTTGGGATCGCCAAGGCCTTGCTGAGTTTGGCCCTGCTGCCAGCGGCGGCGGACAGACGTGCTGGGGCCAAGGACTGGCCTCAGTGGCGGGGGCCCCGGCGCGATGGGGTCTCCGCCGAGAGTGGCTTGCTCAAACGCTGGCCCACGTCCGGTCCGAAGCTGTTGTGGGTTACTGAAGGCCTTGGTTCCGGCTGGGGCTGCCCGGTCATCGCCGGCAAGAGGATCTACGTCACCGGCAAACTAGGCAGGGAAGGCCTGCTCTTTGCTCTCGACTTGGACGGTCGCGTGCTGTGGAAGAAACCCTACGGCCTTGAGTGGAGCCGGAACTACCCCGGCGCCCGCCATCCGCCAACATTCGACGACGGCAGCGTGTATGTGATGAGCGGCCGGGCCGGACTGACCGCCTTCGACGCCCGCAGTGGGCAGCAGCGGTGGTCGGTCGATCTGCTCGAGCGATGCGGCGGCCGGCTGCTGGGGTTCGGGTTTACCGAATCAGTGCTGATCGACGGCGATCGACTCATCTGCTCCCCCGGGGCCCCCGATGCGTCGGTCGTCGCCCTCGACAAGCGCAACGGCAAGACCGTCTGGACGAGCAAGGGCCTCAGCGATGCGTACGGCTACTGCGCGCCGCTGCTGGTCGATCATGGCAAGACCCGTTTGGTTGTGACCATGACGGGCACAGCGATCGTCGGCATCGAGGCCGCCACGGGCAGGCTGCTCTGGCGTCATCCCTACCGCAACAGGAACGGCGGCCATCACATCACGCCCATCTATCACGAGGGACGCGTGTTCGCCACGTGTGGCTACGGCAAAGGCGGCGTGATGCTGAAGCTGTCACCGGATGGTCGACGGGTGACCGTTGTGTGGACCAATCCTCGCCTGGATCCTCACTATGGCGGCGTCGTGCTGCTGGACGGGCACCTGTACGGATCCACGCACAAACGCAAGACGTGGGTATGCCTCGAGTGGGCCACCGGCAAGCTCTGCTACGAGGAGAAAGGCGTTGGGAAGGGCTCCGTGGCCGCGGCCGACGGAATGCTGTACTGCTACGGCGAGAATGGAGTGGTCGCCCTTGTCAGGCCAGACCCGAAGCGCTTCGAGGTGATCAGCTCCTTTCGGATCAGGTGGGGCACAGGCCAGCACTGGGCACATCCGGTGATCTGCGGCGGCCGGCTTTATATACGGCATGGCGACAGTCTGATGACCTTCGACGTCAGGGGCGGTGCGGGTCTTGCTGGAGACTCCAACGGCCCAGCCGCCCGCGACTGAAGCAGATACCAGCGGGCGGCCAGAATCGCCTTCTGGGCCGTCCCAGACGAAACATGTAGGGGCTGAGCAAGAACGCCTGGGCCGTGGCGAACCCCCTCATGCCGAAGGTGCAGGCCGACAGGCAGGGCACTGACGGCAGGGGAGGCCAGAAGAGTGCTGGGGCCTGATTCCACCCGCCGGGGTCATACCCCGGAGGTCGCGATTCCCCCCCAAATTGTACATCAAACTGTACATCATTTTCTGGTAAACATGGTAAACATGGTAAACATGTGATACATGGAACGTCGATCGGAATTCGTAACGTGTTGTGGTTTCGTTAGTCCCGATCTGACAACTCTTTACGGGGAGGCCTTCGGGGTCTCATAACCCGGAGGTCGCGGAGGTGAGCAAGGGCGCCAAGGCCTGGACGGCCGAGTTTGCCATCCCATTCAAAGAGCTGGTCGAGGACCCCAAGAAGCTCAATCGTGCCTGGGCGGTCAACTTCGGCCGGATGGCGTACCTGCTTGCGCAAACCGAGGACACCGCCTGGAGCCCCGTGGGCCAGACAGACTCTCACCTTCCCGCCAAGTTCGGCTGCCTGTGGCTTGACGTCGGGAGGATGGAAAGGACGGTAGCCAAGTGAACGGTCGATATGTCGCATGGATCGCGATCCCCTGTATCTGTGGAATTGGGGGTCCCGTTCCTGTGCCTGGGGATGGGGCCGCCACCGATCAGCCGTATAACACGGGCGACGAGCAATGGGTCTTCAACGATAACTGGCGCAACCGCAATTCAAGGAGTGGATCGGGCAAGTCGTCGGGAAGGAAGGAGAGGATGCCTGTCGTCACGACAAGTGGTGTTGCATGATGTATCCGAGGCTGATGCTGCTCCGTGACCTACTAAGGCATAGCAGCACCTTGGAGGCCTACCTGCGCGTGATCAAGCTTCTCCGGAGATTTCTATACCGATCGGGACAGTAGCGCAGACCGTTAGTCCAAGACACTAACGCGAATCTCGAATGCTTCCGATTTTTTCAACGTCACATAGGCGCGGACCGGCTTGTAGTTGTTCTCGAATCTCAGTTTATAGGGGTTGAACAACTTGTTGTCTTTCTGGATCTCTACGGGCCGGCTGCACTCCAGGAGGACACTGTTGAATCTCAGCGTACTGTTGCCCTTCCGCACCTGGATATCGCTCGACCTGCGCACGCCGGGGAAGAAGCTGTAGACGACAGGCTCGTCTCCCTCGGCCGAGATGAGCTCGACGATTACCTTCGCGGCCTTGGGGCCTGTCACTTTGCAGCTGAGCTTGACCGAAAACGACTTGTAGGTCAGAAGCACGTCGTGCCCGTTGGCTGCCGATTGGATCTTGCCATCGGCGGGCAGGAACTCTGTCTGATCCTTCAACTTCCTCATGAAGGATCCGCCGGTGGGATGCTGCTGGGAGTTGTTCCCCCACAGAATCGGTCCAGCCTTCGCGTGGTGGATCTCTATGGCGTTCTGCGGGTCCAGCACGTACTTGTCGATAATGGGTTCCAGAGACACAGCCGACATGCCATATATGAATCCTTGCTGCCTTGCAATGAGGGCTTTGTTCTTGAGGAAATAGAACTCTTTCTCTTGCGGCCAGTCCCGTTCGTCGCCCGGCATGAAGTAGTTGGCAATGTCTGCGGCGCCACTCCAGAAGCCAGGCCCGGCCTGGCTTGGCCGACGATCGGGGTTGATGACATGAAGCAGTCTGACGCGCGCGAGTCTTCGGCCCTGCGGCGTCAGCGACAGGACGAAATCGCCCTCGCCGATCATTGGAAGCATGTAATAATTCTGGCGTCCGTCGTGCAGGCAGATCTTGAAGCCGTCGGGCAGGGAGGTCTGACAGCCGAATCGTACGCAATCGAGAAGTGCCGGTAGGACCTGCTTGTCGCGGCTGCGAAAATAGTAGTGTCCTACCGCGCTCATTGTTGTCCAGGTGTAAGCTGTAGCGGAAATGCCTTCTCGTTCTGCGAATTGGCCGTTTTCAGCGTGTCTGGCCAGACCTCGCATCAGCTTTCGCCCATATCGCCGCCACTCGGGCCTATCAAACACTACACCGGCTGTATAGACGCTGGAAAGGTAGTGAGAGAACACATTCGTGCCGGTCCCCACGTCCCGCGTGTAGAATGTCTTGTTGTCGAGGGCCGGGGTGATCCAGATTCTAGCCAGTTCCTCCGACAGCTTCAGCAGGCGCCTTCGCCAGTAGGCTGCCTGCTGAGGTGGGATGTCGTCCTTCAGCAATTCATAAGTCAGCAGATATGGCTGCACGTACCAGGCAGGTGGGCGTTCGAGCATCTTGTGCCAGTTTGCCGGATCCAGCGCCTCCTCCATTCTCGCCCTGGCCTCGTTCAGGAAACGTTTGTCGCCCTTGTAGGGGTTCTCAGGCCAAGCGGACTTGTACACCACGGCGAGCGGATAGGCCATCCCGCCTGACGGAATGAACCTGTAGTAGTTGATGGCGTCGGCGAGTCCCGCCCTGTACATGGCTCGCGTGGGGAGCTTTTCGATGCCCGGCCGAAAACGGTCGTACGCAACCTTACCTACGCCCAGAACGCAGGCTCGCAAGGCGGAAATCCGAATCGGTTTGGATTGATCCTCGCCGATAAGGGCCGTCGCCTCGATCTCTACCTCGCCGGTGACGGGGCTGTGAGGCAAGTCCAGCGTGTGTACGCCCGCCCTGAGATGGGCTACGCCCTTGCCCACAATCTTGCCTTGCCGTCGCGCCGTCAGCGTGGCTCTGGTCGATGTGCCGGCCGTGGTGTTCAGCGCGATGCGAAGTCGTATGGGCTTACTGACGTCATCCTGGAAAGGCTCAGTCACCGTAAGGATAAGGCCCCTGCGTACCTCGGCTGCGTACTGTACAGCTTGCGAACCATCCGGCGCCTGTATCTTCAGCCGTGCGGTACCATGGCGCCCTATCGGGACAATGGCCTTGCCGCCGGGATCGACGACAATTGCCTTACCGTCGACGAAAAAGGTGTAACCGTCTCGCCAATGCTCCAGCAGAATATTGTTGACGCCAATGGCCAGGCTGGACGATGGCTTTATCCGCGGGCGCGGCCGGGCCGGGCGATTGACTACAGTCAACGGGTTGAAGCGGTGCGGCATGTTCGTGGGATATCTGAGGCGGTCAAGGCCCTTCCAGAGGTCTACCCAGGCATACTCGGACCGGTCGGCCGGCCGATTGCGGACAACATTGCCATAGAGCGTCTTATCCGGCAGATTGTGCTTCGCCAGCGGAAGAACAAGCCCAAGCCGCCAATTGTCCTTGCCGACCGCGGTTCGTACCGTGATCGAGGAGGTGTCAACAGGCACAACGGCCGCTGGATAGTCGCCAGCAGAGCCTGGCTGTGGGTACGCCTGCCACTCAATATGGCGCCCCGATATGGTCCGATCGGCAACCAGGGCACCGGCGGCGTTTATCAGCAGGTGAAGATAGGGATATGATCGGTCCGATTCCTCGGCAAGGAGCAACTCGATCGAGTCGTCCTGCCAGATATCCGTATCGTCCGCCCCCGGGGTAAGTGTTGTGATATCGGGCTCGAGGCATTCGGCAATGATATAGAGCGACCCCTTGTATCGCAGAAATCGCAAGGTTGTCCGTCGCTTGGGAGGCTCGGGCACGCCTTGCCTATAGAAGGGCGTCATCAGTTCCGCCGATTCCCAGACGCCCGATGCAAAAGCCTCGCCCAGATCGAGAGAGGGCGGGGTGTCAACTTGAAGAATCCTGTAGGCGGGCTCCATTGGCCAGATTGGCGCATGTTCGATCGCCTGGGACTCCTGGACGCCAAGGGCCGGCGCCCTGTCCTGGGTTGTGCCTGGCGAGTGCGGAGAACATGATACTAGAGGCAGCAACAGGCATAATGCCAGGAGGCTAATACCGCATAGAAACCTGGAGGACCGTGTGTTCATTCTTTTTCTCCTAGCCCACCTTATTCACGAAGTAACGAGCCTAGCGGGCGCAAGTGGTATGAACTGACAAGGTTACGACAAGAATCCGGCGGCTTACGCCATACTTCGTTACGGCCGCGGAGCGGCGTTGACAGTCTGTTCAGGAAGATCGGACCGCCAGCATGCACCAGGTGTGAACAAAGGTGCTCTCGCTGCCGTGGAAACTCAGTTCAATGCCGGCGGTTCGCCCGGTCTCGCAATAGGCCCTCATGACCCCCAATACCAGGTCTGCTCGCCCCGGACTGTTGGTGATCGCAATCCAATCCTTGAAGTCACGCCGGGTCCTCCATACGCGATCGGAGACAACTTGCAGGTCAAGTTGCCGGACGATGCCGTGCAGTTCCGATATCGGCATGGCGCGGACATGGGATGGATCGCGCAGGGTCTCCAGGGCGTTGTGCAGGCCGGCTTCCACCTTGTTCTCGCTCGTCACGATGTCAGCCAGGACAACCATGCCCCGGCGTCTGGTCACGCGGCGGAGTTCCGCGACGGCCCGAATCGGGTCCTCCAGGTGATGCAGGGCCAGTCGGCAGAAGGAGGCATCGAAATGCCCATCGGGATACGGGATGCTATCGATGTCCCCACACGCGAACTCCACGTTGCAGGCATGCGCGTCGCGGCATCTTTGTCGAGCCAGATCCAGCATCCGCTCGGTCAGGTCCAGAGCGACAAGTCGCCCGACTATCGGCGCGACCGCCACAGACAGAAGGCCCGGGCCACAACAGGCATCCAGGACAACGTCGTCAGCCTGTACGCCGCTGGCCGACAGGATGTGGTTGATGGATTCCTTCTGTCGGAGAGACAGCGACGCGGCGAAAGCCTCCGCCTGTGCAGCGAACTCTCTCTGAACGCGCTGCCTATGGTCCATCCGAAAGGGCCTCCTCGGGTATCGGGCAGCCAGGCGGCTGGCCAGAGGAGGTTCGCTGCATCTGGCCACCAGCCGGACGCTGAGCATAGCCATCTTCTCAAGCCCCGGCAAGTGAACTGACGCATGGAACGGACCAACGCAATCAGAGCCGGCCGCGCCTATGTGGAGCTGTTCACCAAGGACGGCCGACTGGTGAAGGGCTTGCCCCTCCAAATTCCGTCCGCAGGATCGCTCCTACGGCTTCTGGCACGGCTCGTAGCCCGTCGCTACAATGCCCCGTCCCATGAGACCTTGGACATTCTTTCTGGCAGCCATCGCGGGATGGATGAACCGCAGGCAGCAGGAGGTCATCGAGTATCTCAGGGAGGAGAGCGGCCGGGCGGACTGCTCAGGAGCCACTGCCGCGAGGCGGCCTGAGGCTCGGACGCAACCTGGAACCCCTGCTGTCTTGCAGTGCAGCAGCCCAGCAAGAGCTCCTGCCGAACGAACGCTTCTCACTGCCCACTCTCTTGGGGCTGCAGCGATGGCAATGCATCTGTCGTAGGCAAGAGACGCCGTTCGATTGAGGCCGTCAGCGAAGCTGCATGCGCTGCCGTTTCTCGGACCTGCTCTGCCCCGTTCAGACGACTACCGGGACTACCGGATTAAGGTCGAAATACCGCGTCTACTCGCAACTGTATGCGTCTGTTTGCTACCCTTTGCGAAAGTGCCCCAACCTGGTAAGATATTGTAGGCAAAGCACTCATGGGCTTTTCGGCGGAGTGCTTACGTCGCCTCATAACCCGGAGGTCGCGGCCATTAGTGCGGCACGACCGGCAAAGAAGCCTCGAACGAACAACCACACTGCCTGAAGAACGGCCATCCCTGAACCTCCGTTGCCGAGATAAACAGCCGGATCCTACGGCCGATGAGGCTCTGCGGCAACGGTGCAAGCCCTTCACCTGCAAGGTGGACGGAGTTTTCGGGAGGGACAGGGCGGAGTGGTTGACAAGAGCAATGGCTCGAGGTCGTCCTGGTCCACGAAGAAACCTACGGTTCTCATAACCGACCTCGTAGCCCCTTGTCAGCCACGCGAGGGCCGGCTATCCTTGCGAGCATTCCGGGGCTGCATTGGCTCCTCGCGGACGACAGCAATATGCCTCTTGCAAGGAGCGCAGGATGGACAAGCTACAGTTCGAGCCGATGACGGTGGGGCAGATTCTGGACAGGACATTCAGGCTTTGGCGAGCTAACTTCGTGCGATACATCGCCATGGTCGCCGTGGTGCTCGTCCCGCTCCGTATCGTCCAGTTCTTCTGGCAGACGGCTTTGATAGGGGCTGCGAACGCACGTGACCCGTCGCTGGCAGTGCCCATCATCGGGGCCATCGTCGTTATCATCCTAGCCGTAGTGGGCCAGAACCTCAGTCGCGCGGCGTTGATGAAGAGCATCTCGGAGTCGTACCTGGGCGGTGAGGCGACGGTCGGTCAATCGTACCGCGCGATCCTGCCGAGGCTGGGCGGCGTGATCCTGGCCTCCGTCATGGTGGGTTTGGTGGTCGGCCTGGGGATCCTGCTTCTTGTCGTGCCGGGCATCATCTTTTCCCTCTGGTATGCGCTGACGATCCCCGTGCTGATCCTGGAAGGCAGCAAGGCCGGCGCGTCCATGGGCCGCAGCAGGGCGCTAGTGTCCGGCAACCTCGGGAAGGTGTTCGTCCTAGCCCTCGTGGTGTTCCTCATCACGTGGATCATTAGTGCGGCCTTCGGCCTGATCGGAAGGCAAGTCGGGCTGGCCGTCAGCGGCCAAAGCGTACGCCTCTTCACATTTGTGTCCAGCCTGTTCTCGCTCGTCAGCGAGATCCTGACTGTGCCGATCAGCGCGGCCGCCTATATCCTGCTCTACTATGACCTGCGAATTCGCAAAGAAGGCTTCGACCTGGAGATGCTCGCCCAGAGCCTCCGGACCAAGGGGACAATCGCCGATGCGCCGCCGACCACACCGTAGGGGCCGACACGCAGTACCAGCGGCGGCGACCGTGCTGGTGGCCCTGCTGTGGGCGCCCGGCGGTGTGGCCGAGGCGGCCGGTTTGCAGTGGGCCCAACGCTCCGGTCAGAGGCTGCGCGCCCGTGCCCCCGGAGAGGCGCCTTTCGACTCGGGTCCCCGGCGCGACCTAGCCCAATGGACAAGCGGGCGGGCAGACGATGCCACCATTCGCCAGGAGACTCAACGGGTCGTCTCGCAACCGCGGTTCGCCGCGCGATGGAACTTCTGGGAATGGCTGGGTGGGAGACTCTCGCGATTGCTGCGCTTAGCCCAGCCGGCAGGTATTTGGGGCAAGGTCGTCTTCTGGATCGTAGTCCCCTGGTGCGTTCTGGCGCTCCTGGTAATCCTGGGGCATCTTGTCTGGACGGTCGTCACGCTGGTCCGAGGCGAGCGTGCCGGCCATGGCGGGCCGGCCGGGATCGCCAGACACGCCGAGCTGCAGGGGCTCTCATATACCGCGCTCTGGGCGCGGATGCAGCAACTCGCCCAGGAGGGCCGGTTCCGCGACGCCATCGGCATAATGATGGTCGCCCTGCTGCGCTGGCTGGAACAGGCCTCAGCCCTGCGTTTTCACGAGAGCAAGACCAATGGCGACTACATCCGGGAGTTCTCCGCAGGCCAAACCGGACGAGAGGATTTCCGGCGTTTCGTCAACGCCTTCGATCTGGCCGTCTATGGCGGCCAGCCGTGTGAAGAGGCGTCCTTCCGGATCATGAAGCGCTTGTTCGAGCGGGTGCGCCATGCCGGCGAAGAGTAAGCGGTCCGACTACGTCATCCTGGCGGTGCTAGGGGCCTGCACGACCGCCTTCCTGGCCTTGGCCGTCGGCCTCGGATGGTTCGAGGACCGGCCCCGGGAGGCCCCGCCGATTCGCACGACGTATTCGACCAATCCACAGGGCACCATGGCCTTCTGGATGCTCATGAACCAGCTTGGGACGCCCCTGCAAAGACTCCGCCAGCCGTTCAGCGGCGAGCTCCTCCAGTCGGTCGACGTCTTTCTGGTCATTGATCCCATCGAAGATCTGACGCCAGAGGAGCGGGCCTGCCTGGAGAGTTGGGTCGAAGGCGGCGGGGTGCTGGTTCACAGCGGCCGGCTCAGACTGCAGGGCGAAGTGCAGGCCGACTTCGACATTCCGGCCCCGTGGCGCCGGCAGAGCTATCAAGGGGCCGACCAGGCAAGGACGACGTCGGTGCCACCCGACGCCGCCAGCCTGCCTCTGTCCCGGGACGTCCGCACCGTGCGGCTCAACAGCAGGCGCACGCTGTTGCCTGGAGGCACCGGCGAATCGCACGATCCATCGGCTGTAAGGTTGTTCATGGATTCAGAGGGGCTTCGGATCGCGATGCGGCCGCTCGGCTCCGGCAGGATCATCACGATGTCAGACAGTTCGTTCATGGCCAACGGCCTGCTGGAACACGGCGACAACTGTATCCTCGCCGCCAATGTGGTCGCCTGCGCGGCTGGCCAGGCGCGCGGCGTGCGGATGGCCTACGACGAATACCACCTCGGCTACGGCAGCAGGCCGACGAGCTGGGGCGCGTTGTGGGCGGCACTGTGCGGCAGCAGCGCCGGCTGGGCGATGCTGGTGGCGGCGATCTCGGGGCTGCTCTACCTGGTCCTCAGGGGCCGGCGCTTCGGCACACGCCGGGCCCCGCAGCGAACGCGCCGACGGTCCAAGCTGGAGTACGTCTACTCGGTCGGCGCAACCTACCGGGCTTCCGGCGCCCACTGCCTGGCACTGAGGCTGATCTATCACTGGTTCAGGTCCCGCTGCGCGAGCCTGGCCAGACTGCCTCAGGCTGCGCCCGTCGATAGTATTGCCGCAGGTCTCGCCCGGCGAACGGGCAAGGTCCGGCAGAGCTACCAAGACACGCTGCGCGAGTGTGAGCGGGCCCTTGCCGAGAGGGATGTCTCCGGCCGGAGCCTGATCGTCCTGCTTCGGCGCATGGGTCAGATGGAGATGGAGATCTTTGATGGAACCCGAACACGCAAATGAGCTAGCCCGAAGGATCGTCGACGATATCCGCAAGGTCATCGTCGGCCAGGACGGCCCCGTTGAGGAGATGGCGGCGGCCCTGCTCGCTGGAGGCCACGCCCTTCTGGAAGGCGTTCCCGGCACGGCCAAGACCCTCATGGCTCGATTGCTGTCGATGACAACCGGCGCATCGTTCCGGCGGATTCAATTCACCCCTGACCTGATGCCCTCCGACGTTGTGGGAGTCAATATTTACAATATGGCCATGGGACAGTTCGTGTTCCGACCAGGACCAATCTTCTCGGACATCGTTCTGGCCGACGAGATCAACCGCGCCCCGGCCAAGACGCAGTCGGCAATGCTGGAGGCGATGCAGGAGAGGCAGGCGACAGTAGACGGCACGCCGTACGCAATGTCTGAGGTATTCACCGTCTTCGCCACACAGAACCCCGTCGAGTTCGAGGGTACCTACCCGCTGCCGGAAGCGGAGGTGGACCGGTTCATGCTCAAGATCGTCGTGGGCTACCCGGAGGAATCGTCAGAAGAGATGATCCTGGACAAGGTCCAGGACGGCTTCGACGCGGCTTGTCCTGCAAGCTACGGCCTGACGCCGGTCCTTGACGTTCCGACGCTGGCGGCACTCCGCAAGGCGGTTCGAGGCGTGCATGTCGAGCTGCGGGTCCGCCGGTACGTGACCGCCATCGTCCGCGCCACGCGTTCGCTGCCGCAAGTGGCCCTGGGTGCCAGCCCGCGGGCGGCCGTCATGCTCCTGCTGGCCTCGCAGGCCTCGGCCATCCTCGCCGGCCGGGCGTTCGTCACCCCCGACGACGTCAAGGCCATGGCGCTGCCTGTCCTGAGGCATCGCATCCTCCTGCAGCCTGAAGTGGAAGTGGAGGGGCGAACCGCCGACGACTGCGTCCGGGAGCTGCTACTGGGCGTCGAGGTGCCACGATAACGATGCTGCCGTCCAGGCGACTGATCGTGATGCTTCTGGCCGCCGTGCCGGTCTTACTGGCCGGAGCGGCTTCTGAGCCAATGGCCAGCCTGGGCTTGCTGTACCTTCTGGTGCTTCTGGCCTACGCCGCCATTGATGCGCTGCTGCTGCCGCGCCGGCGGTCGATCACGATCCGCCGCATCGTCCCCGAGCGTTTGTCATTCGGCGCCCTGGGTCAATTCGCTGTGGAGGTCCACAACGCCGGCCGCCGGCGCGTCGAGATAAACCTTGCCGACGACCTGCCCGAGGGGCTCGAGCCCGCCGGGCCTACGCCGACGGCAGTGCTGGGCCACGGCCAGAGCCGGACGGTGGAGTACGTGATCCGGGGATGCCGCCGAGGGCGGCACGAGTTGGGGGCGATGGACGTCCGCGTCCTTCCCGCCATGGGTCTTTTCTACCGCCAGTTCCGCCTCCACATTCCAGCCGAAGTCCACGTCTTCCCGGACCTGGTCGACATGAAGCGCTACGACCTGCTGGTGCGCCGCGGGCTGCTGCGGGAGGCCGGCCTGGCCCGCATACGGCAACTCGGCAAGGGCGGTGAGTTCGAAAGCCTGCGCGCGTACGTCCACGGTGACGAGATGGCCCACGTCGACTGGAAGGCCACTGCGCGGCGGGGCGAGCTCTTCGTCCGAAACTATCAGCCCCATCGCCAGCAGAGCGTGCTGGTGGCTCTGGACGTTGGCAGGGCGACGGCCGGCGAGTTCGAGGGCCTGAGCCGACTGGACTACCTGGTCAACGCCGCGATGTTGCTGTCGTACGTCTGCCTCCGCCAGGGCGACTGGTTCAGCCTCGTGGCCTTCAGCGACCGGATCGAAAGCTACCTTCCACCGATCCGCCGACTGGGGAACATCGACCGCGTTGCGCGGGCGTTGTACGAGCTTCAACCCCGGCTCGTCGAGTCCGACTACGCTTCCGCCTGCCGGTTCATGGGCCTCAAGAACCGCAAGCGCAGCCTGATTTGCCTGATGACCGACGTCCTCGACCGGCATGCCAGCGGGGTGATTCTGGCCTACATGGCCAGGTTTGCCCGGCACCATCTGCCGCTGGCGGTCACGTTGGCCAATCCGGCGGTGACCGCTGTAGCCGAACAGCCCATCGCCAAGTCGCGTGATCCGTACAGTAAGGCCGCAGCCCTGGACGTAGTGATGGCCCGGTCGGAGGCCCTGACTGAGATGCGTCGCAATGGTGTGGATGTCCTCGATGTGACCCCCAAGCAACTGACCCCCGAGTTGATCAACCGCTACCTCACCATCAAGTGGACGCGGCGCCTGTAGCCGCATGCCCCTCCGGCGCCGCCGAGGGCCAGGCCGACCGCCCGGAGCCGCACAAATAGGCCATCGCCGTTGCCAGTACCAGCAGCCCGATGGATATCTTTGTCCCACCGGACAGGTAGCTTGGCGTGACGAACGATTCGATGCATCCGGCCACGAGGAACATGGGGATTGTCCCGAGCACCAGCAGGACCGCCTCCCTCGCCCCGGCCCGAAGAGACGCCAGCCGGGTTTGCGAACCGGGAACCGCCAACGACAGCCCCATCCTTAGGCCAGCCGCCGCCGCAACCAGGATCGCAAAGATCTCCAGCGCGCCGTGAGGGATCAGAAACGAACAGACCTCGTACGTCAGCTCATGGTTGGCGAAGTGGCCGACGAATCCACCCAGCATCATGCCATTGGTCAGAAGGACCCAGCACGTCCCCACACCGGCCAGGGCCCCCAACGCAAACGCAAAGAACGACACCTGGATGTTATTGGTTGTGATCATGCCGGCCATGAGGGTTTTCGGCGCGCGGCGGTACCGTTCGCTGATGTCTTCGGCCGTGACCTGGCCACTGTCCTGAACGTCCAGGCCCCGCGGCACGAACAGCCTTGCCGTGTCGGGGTCGCCACGCACCGCTGCGTAGGCGCCGAGGGCGCCGATCAGGAAGATAGCCGTCGCGAGCAGGACGTAAGCCCAAAGCCGCCGAAACAGCCGCGGATAGTCGTGCCCGAGAAACCTCCAGACCGCCTTGGCCGGGCGGGAGTGCCTACGGCGGTAAAGCATTCCGTGTGCCGCGATCGCAAGTCGGTTGATGTGCGCCTGGGTCAGCGGATCAATCTCCAGCATCCGCGCCCGGGCCACGTCCACGGCGACGGCCGGATACAGCCGCGTCACTCGATAGAGCTGCTCATCCGTCAGGCCCGCCGAGCCCTTTCGGCCAGCGGCTTTCAGCAACGACTCCAGCTCATCCCAGGCGGGCTTGCGCGTTTCGAGGAACTTGGTTGCGCTCATTCTAGGGGTCCCTCTGGGCTGGCCAGTTCGGACGCCTTCGCCTCGAAAGCCCTCTGCATCAGCAGTTCGAGCTTGTATTCAAGCGATTGGAGAGTCTCGGCGTCGTCCAGTTGGCCCGTGCGCCGGAGGATCGGGCGCACCAACCGATCCAGCAGGCGATGCCTGGCAGCCACGGTCAACTCGCCCCGCCGCCGCCAGTAGCTTAGCAAGGCGCGGTATTCCTCTGGCATTAACTGGGTCGCGCGGAGCACCCCGGCCGTGGCTTCATCTTCCCATCGCCCCACGGCCTTACGCCGCTTGCCGCTCTTGGCGGAGTAGTCGGAGACGGCCTCGGAAACGACCAGCGTACCGGCGGCCAGATCGCCTAGCCGCTGAGACTTGCGGGTCAGAAACATGCAAAGGCCCGCGACGGCGTAGAACCCGATGAAGTCCACTGCGCGCAGTAGGTTGCGAATGGCGATGTCGACGAATGTGATGGCCCCGCCACCGTCCTTGACGACGCGGATCCGTTGCGATTTCTTGCCAGGGCTCTGCCCATTGGTCACCATCTCGAAGAACACGAAGTATCCCCAGTAGACCAGGAAGAACACTACCATCAGCAGCCCTATGACCACCCCGCCGAGCTCGGGATACTTAGTCAAGCCCCACGCCCCCGCCAAGATCCCGATCAGCGCGACAACCAGCAGGGATGTGAAGATGATAAGGTTGTCCAGCAAGCCGGCGATGAAACGCGTGCCGATTCCCGCCAGCCTGCGCTGAAGCTCCACGTTCTCCGGCGTTTCGATGAAATCGAAATCCTGCATCCGCTGCCCTCGGCTTGCGCAGGAGACCCCAATGATCTTACCGTATTGCGGTCGGAGCACAAGAGGCCTATGGCCTGGAAGCGTTCGCTTGTGCTTAGGCGGCGCGCTCAGTGTCGGCCGACAAGGCATGGATGACGCCTGCTCCTGTTGTCCTTCCCGAAAACCTCATCCGGCGAGAGAATGGCGTGAATGGGCTGGCCTTGCAT
>CBFCZU010000002.1:0-63912 GCA_965602635.1 uncultured Planctomycetales bacterium
CTCGGCCGAGGAACGGAAACCGAGGGGACCTTTGCAGAGCATGGATCCGTTTCCGTTCGTGAGCCACCACGTCCAGAACTCGCCGCCTTGCTTGTTGGTGGCGTACTTCACGACGTGGGCACGTAGCTTGTTGGGCTTCGCTGCTGTCTTCATAGCTTCCATCCTTTCCGGAGGGCCGTGGAAACCCACCCTCCCAGGTTGCGACGGGGACGGGACAAGCCGGCCTTGCAGGCCCGGCGGATTTGGTCTGGGTTGAACTGCTCGAGGATCTCAGCGGGACGGACCACCCGGCACAGTGCGAGTAGGTCCGGGACGGTCATTGAGTCCAGGGCCTTCGGCGGGGAAGGCTGAGGGTCCGGAGCCTGGGGGGTCGGTGGCGCCGGCGACGTGGAGGAGGAGATGGACGGGATCCCGTTGCCGGCGGGGACCTGGATGTTGATCACGATCGAGAATGGAACGGGGGCGGGTGCTGGGGCGTGGCCTTCCATGGCGTGTGTCCTTTCGTGTGTCCCTTGCAGGACCCTGACACCGGGGAGGCCCCGAACAGCACCCTTGCGCGAACGTTACATAACATATATTATCGGACGTTGCGGAAGGGGGCGTTCCGGCGGCATGGCCGCATTCCGCGGCCGCGGCTGGGGTTCGCTGGCCGGGCTGGGGTCAGTCGCCGCCGAGGTGCTGGCGGACGTAGTCCAGAACGGCCGAGGAGTTGATCCGCTCCTGCTTGAGCGTGTCGCGCTGGCGGACCGTGACGGTCTGATCGTCGAGCGTCTGGCCGTCGACGGTGATGCAGAACGGAGTGCCGGCCTCGTCCTGGCGGCGGTACCGCCGGCCGACGGCGCCTTTCTCGTCGTAGAAGCTCGACAGGCCCGACGCCCGGACGGCCTCGTGGATCCCGCGGGCGATCTCCGGCATCCCCTGCTTCTTGACCAGCGGGAAGACCGCCACCTTCGTCGGTGCCAGCCGCGGGTGGAACTTCATCACGACCCGCTTCTGGGCGACGCCCTTCTCGTCGGGTGCCTCGTCCTCGCAGTAGGCCTCGCACAGGAAGGCCAGCACCGTCCGGTCGATCCCGCCGGAGGGCTCGATCACATACGGGATGAACCGCTCCTTGGTCTCGTCGTCGTAGTAGGCCATGTCCCGCCCGGAGATCTCCTGGTGCTGCTTGAGGTCGAAGTCGGTCCGGTTGGCGATGCCCTCCAGCTCGCAGATGCCGAACGGGAAGTCGTACTCGACGTCGGCGCAGGCGGCGGCGTAGTGGGCCAGCTCCTCGCTCTCGTGGTCGCGCAGCCGCAGCTTGCTGCTGGTGAGCCCCAGGCCGACGTACCACTGGAAGCGGGCGTCGCGCCAATACTCGTACCACCGGTCGGCCTCGCCGGGGTGGCAGAAGAACTCGATCTCCATCTGCTCGAACTCGCGGCTGCGGAAGGTGTAGTTCCGCGGGTTGATCTCGTTGCGGAAGGCCTTGCCGATCTGGGCGATGCCGAAGGGCAGCTTCATCCGCGAGGTGTCGAGGACGTTGCGGTAGTTGCAGAAGATCCCCTGCGCCGTCTCCGGGCGGAGGTAGGCTGTCGCGGAGGTGTCCTCCATGGCCCCGACGGCCGTCTCGAACATCAGGTTGAATTTCCTGGGGGCGGTGAGCGCGTCGAGCGCCCCGCAGCCCGGGCACAGCGACTTGTCGTCGGGCCCCGGCTCGGCCCCGGGTGCGTACACGCGCGTCTCGTAGCCGCCCTTGAGCCGGCGTCTGGCCTTGCTGGGCGCCTTGGCCAGGGCAACCTCCACCGCCTGGGCGGCCTCCTCGGCCTCAACGCCTTCGGCGTGGACGGGTTGGCCCGCCTCGCGGAAGAACCGCACCGTAAAGAGGCGGTCGGCACGGAAGTGCCTCTTGCACTCCCTGCACGTCACCATGGGATCGGTGAACTGCGTGACGTGCCCGGAGGCCTCCCACACCTTGGGGTTCATGATGATCGAGCAGTCGAGCCCGACGATGTCGTCGCGCCGGCGGACGATGTCCGTCCACCAGGCCTGCTTGATGTTGCGCTTCAGCTCGACCCCCAGCGGGCCGTAGTCCCAGAAGCCGTTGATGCCCCCGTAGATCTCGGATGACTGGAAGATGAACCCGCGCCGCTTGCACAGCGCCACCAGCCTGTCCATCAGGCCCCGCCGGGGCGGGTCGTCGCTTCGGGCCTCGGCCGTCATGTTCTCTCCGCGTCTGAAGGCAGTCTCGCGCACCTGCCCGACTGCTTGCCCACCAGCTGGCAGGCGGGTTCGCCGCGCGGGCGGATGTCGAGTGGGCATGATAGGCCCTGGCGGCGGGGATTACAACCGTTGCGGCCCCCGCCGGCGGGGCCCCACCGTCGCCTGAGGCCGCTGTAAACAAACGCGGCAACTGCACTTGGCGGCGGCCTGAAGGCGGTATTATCGGCACGTCTTACCCAGTTTCAAAAGAGCGAAAACCCTTGGCCCCCAAGCGCTTCCGACGCCCATTTTCGCCGGATCGCGCCCCCGTCAATGGCCGGATCGGGTATCATGGTAGGTGTCAGTGAGATTGCCCCAGGAGGTGATCTGAAGTGTCGTCACGGCAGATTCGCCGGAAGCTGAAGATGGCCCTGTACATAGTGCTGAGCTTCGCGGCACTGTGTTAGGCCTGTCGCGCGCCGGCGTCGCCCGCGGCGTTTACTTCCCGCCGATCATCTTGTTGAACTCTCCCTCGTTTGTCACGCGCACGCCGAGCGTCCGGGCCCTCTCGGCCTTGGAGCCGGGGTCCTCGCCGGCCAGAACGTAGTCGGTCTTCTTCGATACGCTCGACGCCGACCTGCCGCCGGCGGCCTTGATCGCCTGCTGGGCCTCGGGCCGCGTGTATCCCGTCAGCGTGCCGGTGACGACGACCGTCTTGCCGGCAAGCGGCAGGTCGCCCCCCTCCCCCACCGCCTTCTCGGCCACCTCGGGCGGTTGCTGCACAAGGGGATCGCCCGGCGCCCAACCCAGCTCCCTCAACGCGGCGTGAAGGCGATGAAGTTTTCTGGCCTCCTTCGCGTCCAGCCACTTGTCATCGATGAACTGCGAAATGACGGCGGAAAAGAGACGCGCATGCAGCATCCGGACCTGCTCGTCGGGAAGCCCATGACGGAGCTTTATCTCTCGCATCTCCTCCATTTCCTCGGGCGTGATGCGAAGGTCCGCTACGACGGTCTTGAGCGCCTCCCAGTACTCAACCAAAGCGTTCCGAGCTGGAGCGGTCTGTACCGAAGGAGCCTGCTCTCCCACAGGGACGCGTTCGGGGGTGGCGATGTGGCGAGCCTTCAGACGGCGACAAGGTCCACGACCTCCTACCAACGAGGGCAAGAACAGAGGGTTTGTGAAGCTCTCCATGAACTTGTACTGTCCGGACCTCTCCAGGTCCCCAAACGTGCCAATGCCCTGCTGCCGCATCTCCTTCAGGTACCGGAGTAAGAGTTGTGCGGCTGCCGCAGCGTCCGCCGAGGCTTCGTGTTGCCCGGAATAGGACACGCCGAAATGGGCACAGGCCTGGGGGAGCCGGCATCGTTTGCCCAATCCCAGCAAGGGCCGCAGGTACATCACGCAGAGATGAGGTGGAACATCGAACACCTCAGCTTCTGCGAGCTCATGGGCCAGGAACCTGATATCGAAGTACACGTTGTAAGCGGCCACCACGCACCCCGAGAGGGCGCCGACCATGTCCCCGGCTATCTCCGCAAAGGTCGGCGCGTCCGCCACGTCCGAATCGGTTATCCCGTGTATCTCAGTGGCAGCGACTCGACGTCGCGGATTGACGAGCGTGTCGAGCACATGCCTTGGGGCGGCGCCCGGCTCCACACGGACTACCGAGACCTCCACTATGCGGTCGCGTCCTGCAGTCAGCCCCGTGGTTTCAAGATCGACCACAGCGAATGGTGTCTCGTTGACTGGCGAATCAAGAATCCCCAGCGAGTTCCCGCTCATCGTCACACCCCTTTGATTGTCACCTTCTCAAGCGTTCCAAGAACTCCGTTTCGTCGATGATTTCAACACCGTGCTTTCTTGCGTCGTTAATCTTCTTCGCCCCTGGGTTTTCCCCAGCCACGACGAAAGCAGTGGCATCCGATACGCTCGACGCCGGCCTGCCGCCGGCGGCCGTGATCGCCTGCTGGGCCTCGGCCCGCGTGTATCCCCCCAGCGTGCCGGTGACGACGACCGTCTTGCCGGTCAGGGGCAAGCCCGGCCTGCCGTCCCGGCGCGCCAGGACCGTCATCTTCACGCCGGCTGCCTTAAGCCGGTCGATGATCTCTCGGGTCTTCGAGCCGGCGAAGAACTGCCGCACGCTGGCAGCGATCTCCGGGCCGATCTCCTCCACCTCGGCGAGCCCCTCTTCATCGGCGGCCGCAAGGGAATCGATGTCGCCGAAGTGCCCCGCCAGCAGCTCGGCCGCCCTGCCGCCCACGTGGCGGATTCCCAGCCCCGCCAGCAGCCTGGCCAGGCCTCGGCCCTTCGAGTCTGCCACGCCCGCCAGGAGGTTGTCCGTCGATTTCCGCTGAAGGCGCTGAATGACCGTCTTGCCGGTCTTCTTGTCGATATGCCGGGACAGCTCCATCCCGATAAGGTCGCCCTCCTTCAGGGCGTACAGGTCGGCGAAGTGCTCGACCGTGTCGGCGTCCACGAGCTTGTCGCTGACCGCCGGGCCGAGGCCCTCGATGTCCATCTGGTCGCGACCGGCGAAGAACCGCAGCCGCTCCTTTATCTGGGCCGGACACTCGGGGTTGATGCATCGCAGTTCAACCAGACGATCCACCTCTTCGACGGGGTCGTCGCACCCCCTGCCCTGGAGGTTCTTCTTGCTGGGTCTGGTGCGGCATGTCTTGGGCAGTTCAACCAGTTGTCTTCGTTCATATCGCAGCTCGCAGTCGGGGTTCACGCAGCGGAAGGCCCGCATGTCCGGCCGCGGCGAGTCCCATGCGAGTTCGCTCTCACACTTCGGACAACTTCTGGGAGGGGCGATATGGCGCGTGCCTTTGGCCCTCTTGGGCAGAATAACGTCGACTACTTGTGGAATGATCTCGCCCGCCTTCTCTACAAGGATGCTGTCTCCGATCCGTAGGTCCAGATTTCTTCTCTGCAGATGCTCTATGTTATCGAAGTTGTGCAGCGAGGCGTTTGAGACGGTCGTGCCGGCGAGCTGGACCGGGTCGAAGTGGGCCACGGGCGTGATGGTGCCCAGCCGCCCCACCTGGAAGGAGACTTCCCGCAGGACGGTCTCTGCCCGCTCGGCCTCGTACTTGTAGGCGATGCACCAACGGGGATACTTGCTGGTGGCCCCCAGCTCGGCCCGCTGAGCCAGCGAATCGACCTTCACCACCATGCCGTCCATCTCGTAGGCAAGCTCGTATCGGCGCGAGGCCCACTCGTCGATGACGGCGCAGGCCTCGTCGATGGTCTTGCAGGTGCGGACGTGCGGGCTGGTGGGCACCCCCCACCGCCGCAGAGCCTCCATGAGTTCCGAGCCCAGCGTGGGCACAGGTTTGAAACCTGTGCCACCAAAACGGACCTGCCCGAAGCCGTGGGCTATGAATGCGAGCCCGCGCTCGGCGACGGCCTTTGGGTCGAGCTGCTTGAGCGTCCCGGCCGCACCGTTGCGGGGGTTGGCGAAGGTCTCCTGCCCGGCCTCGGCGCGGGCAGCGTTGAACCGGGCGAACTCGTCGCGCGGCCAGTAAACCTCCCCTCGCACCTCCAGCACCTCTGGCGGCGCGGCCCCCCCCCCGGCCAGGCGCAGCGGGATCGACCGGATGGTGCGGGCATTGGCCGTGATGTCGTCGCCCGTCCGCCCGTCGCCCCGCGTGGCCGCCAGGACCAGCGAGCCGCCCTCGTACCGCAGCGACACGGCCACGCCGTCGATCTTCGGCTCGACCGTGTATTTGCGCTCGGCCTCGCCCAGCGCCTTGGCCACCCGGGCGTCGAACTCGCGCAGCTCGTCGAGGGTGTAGGTGTTGTTGATGCTGAGCATCGGCGTGGGGTGGGCGATCTTGGCGAAGCCCTCGATCGGCTCGCCACCGACGCGCTGGGTGGGCGAGTCGGCCGTGACAAGCTCGGGGTGCCTGGCCTCCAGCTCCCCCAGCTCCGCCATCAGCTTGTCGTACTCGCGGTCTGAGATTTCCGGCGCCGCCTGGACGTAATACAGCCTGTCGTGACGGCGGATCTCGTCCCGCAGGCGCTGTATGCGGTCGGCGTCGGAGGCCATCTCCCGGCTACCTCGTGTCGCGAGGAACGATGCAAAGGAACTTCAGCGGCTTGGACCCGGCGTTCACGAACTGGTGTTTCTCGTCGGGGCGGATGTAAACGCAGTCGCCGGGCGAGACCTTGTGCTCGTCCTTGCCGGTGCGGACGGTCCCCTGCCCGGCGAGGACGTACACCTCGTGCTCCCAGTGGTGGGTATGCAGCGGCGTGTGGCCGCCGGAGTCCACCTCGAAGAAGCGCATGTTGAAGTTGGGCGCGTTCTGGTTGGGCCCGATGAGCACGCGCACGGTTACTCCCTCGGCGCCCCTCTCACCCACGGGATTGGCTGGAACGGATTCGGAAACTCTTATCTCCATGGCAAAGTCCTCGGTCTCGGCGATTTGTTGGGTCAGTGTTCCTCAGACGACCTCTCCGGTGGAGGTGTCGTAAATCCACCGCAGGGCGTCGAGGTCGTACTCGATGATTTCCTCGGGTCGGAAGAAGAGCTGGACTTCCTGCTCGGCCGCCTCGGGCGAGTCGCTGCCGTGGACGAGGTTGAACCTCTTGGACATGGCCAGGTCGCCGCGGATGGTGCCGGCTGGCGCGTCCGGGCCGAACGTCGGGCCCACCATCGAGCGGACGACCGCCACGGCCCCCTTGCCCTCAACGACCATCAGCACCACCGGCCCGGAGGCCATGTAAGCCAGAAGCGGCTCGTAAAAGTCCTTGCCCGCGTGCGCCCCGTAATGCCGCTCCAGCAGCTCCCGCTCCAGGCGGGCGAGCTTCAGGGCGACGATCTTCAGGCCCTTGGACTCGAACTGTGCCACAATCCGCCCGACCAGTTGCCGCTGGACGGCATCGGGCTTGAGAATGACCAGCGTGTGCTCCAGCCGGGTCCGACCGCTCATCAGAAAAGCTCTCCTCTACTCGGTCCTGCCCTGGCCAATCTAAGAGGGTCGGCCGCGGACGTCAAGCCCGCGGGCCGGGTGGGGCCGGAATGCATTTGACAGTCTCGCGCCGGTCTGCTACCATGCTACGGTGAAAGGGGGCGCGGAGGTGGTACCCAGAGATGGCCGGTGAACTTAGCGGCAAGCGGGTGTTGGTGGTCGATGACGACGCGGATATCCTTACGGCGATCCGGACCGCCATGGAGGAGGCCGGGGCCCAGGTCGATACCGCCGCCGACGGCAACCACGCCGTCAGCAAGGCGACGGAAACCGACCCGGACCTGATAATCCTGGACCTGATGCTCCCCAAGCGCAGCGGGTTCCTGGTCGCCGAGAAGCTCAAGAGCGGCAAGGCCAAGGGCGAGAAGCCCCGGGTGATAATGGTCACCGGCAATCCCGGGCAGCGGCATCGCACCTACGCCGACCGGATCGGCGTGGACGCCTACTTCACCAAGCCCTTCCGGATGGACCGCCTGGTGGAATCGGCTGAGAAATTGTTTGCTTGACACGGCGCGAATGACCGATTAGAAGATGGACAGGAAATAGAGACGGTTAGAGTGGATTCGGTGAGAGGATTGAGGTAAGGACAAGAGTTAGAAGGTTCTGAGCAGAGGCGGACGGGAAAAGGCAAGCGTAAACGAGATGGCTCTAGAAGCTGCGGTAAAGACTGAAATTGTGGAAAGCTACCGGCGTCACGGGTGTGACACCGGCTCGGCGGAGGTCCAGATCGCGCTGCTGACGGGGCGGATCAACCACCTCACCGAGCACATGAAGTCGCACAAGAAGGATTTCGGGTCGCGGCACGGGCTGCTGAAGCTTGTTGGTAAGCGCAGCCGCCTGTTGAAGTACCTCTCGCGGACGGAGCCGGAGCGTTATCAGCAGATCATCTCACGGCTCGGTCTGCGGAAGTAGCCTTCCCTGTCGGCTCCCCGGCCGGGGCTTCGGCCCGGGAGCGTCCCGCCAAGGCAAGCCCTTTCCGGGGAACGTGTAGGCTTCGGCCCTATCGGCCGGGGGCATGGTGCCGCCGGGCCGGTTCGTCCCCCCACCGACGAGACAGGCAACGTTGCAGACAAGGAAAGAGGAAAAGAGGAATGGAAGACATCACAGCAGTGACGGTTGTTGAGAAGAAGATGGGCGCGCACACGCTTCGCCTGGAGACGGGCAAGGTGGCAAAGCAGGCGCACGGGGCAGTTACCGTGCAGTACGGTGACACGATCGTGCTGGCGACGGCGCTGTCGGCGCCTCCGACGCGGGACATCGACTATTTTCCGCTTTACGTGGACTACCGGGAAATGCAGTACGCGGGCGGCAAGTTTCCGGGCGGCTTTTTCAAGCGAGAGGGCCGGCCCAGCAGCAAGGAGGTCCTGAGCTGCCGTATGGTCGACCGCACCATCCGCCCGCTGTGGCCCGACGGCTACAGCAACGAGGTGCAGATTCAGTGCATCGTCGTCTCGTCGGACAAGGAGTGCGACCCGGACGTGCTGGCGGTCATCGGCGGCAGCGCCGCCCTGGCGCTGAGTCCGGCGCCGTTCGAGGGCCCGATCGCCGCGGTCCGGGTGGGCAAGGACAACGACGAGTTCGTTCTCTTCCCCACCTACGAGCAGCGCCGCGAGGGCGGGCTCGACCTGATCGTCGCCGGGCACGGCAAGGGCATTAACATGCTCGAGATGGGCGGCGAGGAAGTGCCCGAGGACGTCGTCGCCGAGGCGTGCGAGTTCGGCTTCAAGTGGGTCAAAGAGATCGTCGGTATGATCGACGAGCTTACGGCCAAGGTGGGCGTCAAGAAGGACTACGAGCCGCCGGCGCCGAACGAGGAGCTCAACCGCCTGGTCGCCGACAAGTGCGGCAAGCCGCTCGCCAAGGCCAAGCAGACAAAGGGCAAGGCCGAGCGCGAGGAGGCGCTCCGGGAGATTCGCGAGTCCCTGCTGGCGGAGTTGTGCCCGGAGGGGGCCGAAGAGCCTCCCTACGAGCGGGCCGACGTGGGCAAGGCCTTCCACGACCTGGAGCACAAGATACAGCGCGAGCTGGCCATGTCGGGCGTCCGTCCGGACGGACGGTCGGCCAAGGACATTCGCCCCATCACGATCGAGGTGCCCGCCCTGCCGCGGACACACGGCTCGGCCCTGTTCACCCGCGGCGAGACGCAGTCGCTGGCGGCCGTCACCCTGGGCACGCCGCGCGATCAGCAGAAGATCGACGGGCTGGTGGAGGAGTACTACAAGCGCTTCATCCTGCATTACAACTTCCCGCCCTTCAGCGTGGGAGAGATTCGCCCGATCCGCGGGCCGTCGCGGCGCGACATCGGCCACGGCGCCCTGACCGAAAAGAGCCTGGAACCGGTCCTGCCGGCCGTGGAGGACTTCCCCTACACGATCCGGGTGGTCAGCGAGATACTCGAGTCCAACGGGTCGAGCTCGATGGCCTCGGTGTGCGGGGCGACGCTCTCGCTGATGGACGCCGGCGTGCCGATCAAGGCCCCCGTGGCGGGGGTCAGCATCGGCATGGTCAGTGACGGCGATCGTAAGCTGCTGCTGACCGACATCCTCGGCGAGGAGGACTTCACCGGCGACATGGACTTCAAGGTCGCCGGCACGAAGAACGGCATAACCGGCATCCAGATGGACATGAAGCTCAAGGCCGGGCTGGACCTGGAGACCGTCAGCCAGGCGCTGGCGCAGGCCCGCGAGGCGCGGATTGAGATTCTGGCCGAGATCGCCAAGGCCATCGAGGCTCCTCGCTCGGAACTCAGCCGCTACGCCCCAAGGCTGGAGACCGTCAAGATCGACCCCGAGAAGATCGGCAAGATCATCGGCCCGGGCGGCAAGACCATCAATGCCATGCAGGCCAAGTACGAGGTGAGCATTGACGTGGAGGACGACGGGACGGTCTTCGTCGCCGGGACCAACGTCAAGGGCGTCGAGGAGGCCCTCGAGGAGATCCGGGGTTTGACCGAGGACGTCAAGGTCGGCACGGTTTATACCGGTAAGGTCGTTAATATACGAGACTTCGGAGCGTTTGTGGAGCTTACCCCCGGCCAGGACGGCCTCTGCCACGTCTCGGAATTGGCGGAAGAATATGTGAAAAACGTTTCGGATGTGGTCAAGCTGGGGGATACAATTAAGGTCAAAGTGATCTCCATTGATGATCAGGGGAGAGTGAAGCTCTCCCGCAAGGTAGTATTGCGCGAAGAAAAGGGCGGTGGCGGGTCGCCCTCCCCCGAGCGGGGAGGCAGGCGGCCCCGATCCGACAAGAAATAGACTCGCCGGGGGGAGCGAGTCGCAGGAGCAGTTTGGGCCCGCTCGGCCGGCGCCGAATGGGCAGCGGGAGCCGTCGCCCCACCTGGGGTTGGTAGGGCGGCCTTTGCCGTCCCCGGGACGGCCCCGTTGCGAGTTCGGGGGCCAATGCTTCGGCGCCTGCCAGGCGGTGGATTAGCGGCATTTCATATGTAACCTTGGGTACAAGTCGTGATGGAGCGACCATGTCATTTTCGGGGCGAGTTTTCTGAGGTTCCTGACCATCCTCCGCTCAGGCTGGACGGTGCAGGGCCTCGACGCTCCGGGGACCCAGACCCGGAGCCGTCGGGAAGGAGGTGAACGCATGCTCACCGGGAAGGTCAAGTGGTTTGACCCGAAGAAGGGCTATGGGTTCATCATTGGAGACGAGGGCCAGGATGTTTTCGTCCATTACACCAGCATCGCCGGCGAGGGCTTCCGTACCCTCAAGGACGGCGAGGTCGTAAACTACGAACTGGTGGTGGGCGACAAGGGACACCAGGCCCGCAAGGTCGAGCACGAGCAGCAACCCTCCCAGCCTGCAAGCGACACGGAGGCCGACAGCTCCGCCGAATAGGGCGCCTCCGCGGGGGCGTCGCTGAGGGGGGTTGGGTTGCCTTTCAGAGCCCGGCGCGTATGCTGTGGCGCCTGCGGCGGGGCTTGCAGTGTGCCCCGGCCGGCGCGGCTCCACCGGGAGCAAGCACCTTCGGCCCGCGGGCCGGTTCCTTCGGCGACAGACTCTTATGGACTGGATCGGGTTCTTCGTAATCGCGTTGCTCGCAGCCCTGGCCGCGGCCGTGATCGTGGGCGTATATCTAGGCCGTCGGGGATTCAACTCCGCCAGAAGGGCCAGGCAGCGCCGGCGCGATCGCGAGCAGTTGATGCAACTGGCCCTGCTGACCGGAGGGCTGGCACACGAGATCAAGAACCCGCTGTCCACCATCAAGCTGAATCTCGAACTCCTGGCCGAGGACTTCGAGCACAGCGACGACGAGCTCCACCGCCGCAACTTCGCCCGCCTCCAGGGCCTCCAGAACGAAGTCCAGCGGCTGCAGGACATTCTTGCGGACTTCCTCAAGTATGCCGACGCACATGAGGCGCAGCCGGCCCAGGTGGACCTGCGGCAGCTCGTCGGGGAGGTCATCGATTTCTTCCGCCCCCAGGCCGAGGACAGCCGCGTCGTCCTCCGCCCCACCATGCCCGAGGAGCCCGTCCTCTGCCGCGTTGACCGCCCCATGATCAAGCAGGCGCTGCTGAACCTCATGCTCAACGCCACCCAGGCCATGGCCGGAGGGGGCGAGTTGATGCTCCGGCTGACGCGCGACGGCAAGGACGCCGTCCTCGAGGTCATCGACACCGGCCCGGGCATCGCGCCGGAGCTGCGGGAGAAGATCTTCGACCCGTACTATTCGGGCCGGTCTGGCGGGCTGGGGCTCGGCCTGCCCACGACGCGCCGCATGATTCAGCAGAACGACGGCGAAATCCGCGTGGACGGGGAGCCGGGCAAGGGCACGCGCTTCATCATTACGTTCCATGGCGTGCAGAAATAAGGGAAACCGAACCGCGAAGCGCCTCAGACTGGATGCGCCGGGCCTCCGCCAACGATGCGACGCCGGATAACAGCCCAAAGCCGTTCGGGCAGGCCAGCAAGACTCCCTGTGAGCCTAATGTCTCTGCCCGACGGCCACGCTCTTGTCCGTGAGGCAGTCGTACCAATGCACAAACATCGCGCCGTTGATCACCATGCGGACGTTGTGCGGATAGCGTTGGTCCCACGGTTCGCCCGTGCTCGGGGTGTTCCACATGCGCCCGTTGAAGCGCCGGAAGAGGAAGAGTTCGCCATCCTCGGTGAAGTAGTTCTCAGCCAGCAGTGCCTGCTCCAGGGCCGCCGCGTCCTGCGGATCTCCCCCTCCGATCCGAAGGTCAATTCCCCGCAGGCAAACCGCGGCACGGTCTCCAACCTGCACCTCGAACATGCCGGCGCCGGCGCAGATGTGCCCGCCCTCGTCGGCGGAGGCCTGTAGCAGGAAGCCGCCGTCGGCTGGTGTGACCGCCCCGGCATCCTCGATCCTTCGCGGCCAGCGGCCCCAGTCGTCGTCGAAGCCTTCGTCCAGAAAGGAATAGAGAATGCGTTTGTCACTCGACAGCCGACTGGTAGCGAGCCACTCAAAGTGCTTGTCGGTCAGCCGTGCGAAATGCGTGGTCCCCTCGCGCCAGCCGAGGTCGTCAGACTCCCAGTCGAGATTGCTGACCTCAAAGCCCTCAAGTCGGTTCACTTCGGCCGGCCGGAGGACTTGCTGAAATGTGACGCTGGTTAGCTTCCATTCCGGCGGGTCGTACCATGCCATCCAGGCCACCGCCCCGGGCTCCAGTTTGACTCCCCAGCCGGGCATGCAACTGCTGCAGACGGTGAATGGGCTGGCGTCAGCTCGGGTGACGCGGACGTCAGGACGCACCAAGGGAAATGGCTGTTGCTTTGATCCGATCTCCGGATTCATCCGTCCTTCTCCTTCTCGTGGAGCTCCATCGCCCGCCTCATGGCTCTGCGGGCGTGGAACAGTTGACTCTTGATCGTACCCGTCGGCTTATTCAGCTTGGCGGCGATCTCCCGAATCGTCTGGCCGTCCAGGTAGTACATTCGTGCCGCTTGCAGTTGGCGCTGAGGAACGGCGGATACCGCCTTTGTGACGCGTCTTCCAGGTTCCTCGCTGCTTCCAGCCGGTCCCACTCGCGTCATGTGCGTTTCGAGAGTAGCAGGATCGGTCGGAGTCTCGCGCCGGCCTCGCCGCCGGTACCATGCTCTGCAGCGGTTGCGGACGACCGCCAGGAGCCACGGCTTGAACCGGCTTGTGTCTCGTAGCGAGGGCAGGTCGAGCCAGGCGCTCAGCAGGCTCTCCTGAAGAACGTCCTCGCGATGGTGTGCGTCGGGAACGAGGCGCCGCGTCAGGGCTACCAACGCCGAAGAGTTCCGCTCTATCAGTTGGGCAAACGCTGGCCCATCTCCTTCTGCCGCGCGAGCCACCAGGTTGTCGTCTGGTTCGCCGGACATGATCACCTTCACCTTACACGGAGTGCCTGAAGCCTATCAGGTTCAAACTGCTCGAAGTTTATCTGGCTTCGGTCCACCCCGGGCCTGCGGCCAAGATGCGACCCCCCGGACGGCCAAGCCTGGCCGCTACTCGCACTATCGACGCCGACGGCCGCGGCCCGTCCCGACCGGCCGGAAAGGCGTGTCGGTGCGGCAACAAAGCGCCGGGGTGCAAGGCAAAAGGCGCGCCGAAGCGACTGGGCGACCGGATGTTGCACTTGACGGGCGTGCTCGTGCGGGTAAGAGTTATCGAGACGCTACCGATGCTCGACAGCAGGAACTCATCTGAGGGGATCTCGGGATGATCGGGTGTTCGTCTACTACGGATTACTCGGAGGCCATCGCATACCTACGGGAAGACGTCTTGATCAACATCGGCCTGCTGAACTCGCTGCAAAGGAACGTGCCTCCGGTTCCGAAGCAGGTGTGGGTCGCGAGAGGGTTGGGCAGCGGAACGGTAGGCGTAATAGTACTCGAGGAAATGCCCCACGGGCGCTATGCGAGTCTCCACGCCCACTCGCCAGAGGCCGTCGAAGCACTCCTGAGGTGTCTGGACAAGAATAAGACCTACCCTATTCTCGTCTGCGGGGCCGTCAACGAACTGTTGCGTACGGTCGTGCCCAAGGCGAAGCCTGAATCCATCAACCTCGTGATGACGCTCGCACATGGGGATCTGTGCCAGGTTGACCGACCGGGCGAGATTCGCCGACTCACACCGGCAGACAAGGCCCTGACTGACGCGTTTGCGTCGCCAAGGCCGACGCTTACAGATTTCGTCCAATGGGCGGCAAACGATCCTGACAAGTCGGTGGTGTTCGGCTTGATCGTCGGTGGCAAGATCGCCTCATTCGTACAGTTCGGTGAGGACATCGACGAGTACTGGCAGGTGGGTGACATCCGGACCCGAACAGACCTTACGCGAAGGGGGTTCGCCAAGGCGCTGCTGGCGCATGCGTCAGCCGAACTACTCGCAAGCGCGCGGACGCCCCTGTACGACGTGCGTCACAAGAACATCGCGTCCATACGTACAGCCGAGGCAGTGGGATTCCGCGAGAGATGCCGGCGCTACGGGTATGAGGTCAATGCGAAGGATGTGGCATAGCATGTCCTTTCCGTGGGTCTTGCTCGTGCCCACGTCGGGTTACCTATGCCGGTCGTGCGCGGCGTGTCCGGGTACGGAGGGGAAGTGAGAATTGCGCTTGACAGAGGATGGGCGGCCAGTAGAATATGAGCGGCTTCGAAGGATGCCGCCCGGTCTGCGGGAAGGGTCGAACCCACCTTCACGAGGAAATTAACCTAACCTTCTTTTCTGCCTGTGAGTGCAGATCCCGGGCGCGAATGGAAAGGAAGGTTTATCATGACCGCATCACTTCCCGAACGCCCCAGCCTTGAGTACCTAAGGAAACGCGCGAAGGAGTTGCTCAAGGCGCACGAAGCGGGCGACGCGTCGTCCTGCAGGATTCTGCGGCGGCTGCATCGCTTCGTCGACGCCGCAGACCAAGAGATCCTCGCCGCGAAGTTCACACTGAAGGACGTCCAGTTCGCACTGGCGATGGAGTATGGTTTCAAGAGCTGGGCAAATATGAAGGCTCACGTCGAATTGCTGCCGGGGCGGGATTCAGGCCGGAGGGACTACTCGGAGGTTTCGCTTCGTGGCAATGGACACAGTGACGACGCATTCTCGCTGACCTTCGCTGCGGTGGCCGACCTACTCGGCCGCGATGCTCCCTATGAGGAAGTGTTTCCTCTCTCTGTCAATCCGTTTGCACCTGCGTTCTACCTACCGGAATTGTGCCCCTCGTTCTGGCACCAGCGAGGTCGTTCGCATGGGCTGGATATCCTGTGCGGACGTTTCGGGCTCCGGTCTGAAAGAATCGACCTCCCGGAAACAGACATCCATCCCATCAGCGAAGCCGAGAGATTCCGGACGGAGCATCTGACCAAGGTGGCCGATATCTTGCGCGACGCTCTCCAGAGCGGATGGGTGGTCCTCACGGAATCGGGCTGGGCGGCAGCGGACGGCGGGGGCTTCGTCTCTTGGTTGTGGCCGGGGATTGTCGAAGAGGCCAGGTCGGATGGCCTGATCCTTGGTGCCACACTCAATGGCCGGCACGATAACTACGTCGTCGATCCGGGTCCCTGCTGGGCGCTGTCAGCTAGTTCGGCGGACCTGAGTGATGCGGAGGCTCAACGAACGGCGCTCGAACTGGCGGTTCATCGGATTCGCGGTGATTGCCCGCCCTTTGAGGCGGGAGATGGAATGACTTTCGGCTTGGCCGCGATGGAGGCATGGGTGGGAAAGATGGATCACGTCCCGTTCTGCGAGGCATGCGTCGAGTCGGCGCCTGACTCGGACCGCGCTCGCGGCTGGAGCTGCGCCCGCGACTGCGCTACCAGTGTCTGTGCAGGTGCGGCAACGGCCTCTGCGTTCTTGCGGACGTGTTCGGCTAGTCCTGAGGCCAACGTCAGGACTCGGCTGCAGGAGGCCACCGGGAGATACGAAAAGATTGAGCGGCTGCTGCGTCCGTTCACAACATGGGAGGAAGGCAAGGGCTACCACGCAATGATGGGCAACCTGCAAGAGCAGAAGCAGCACGCTCGGGCGGTGTTGCAGCCTATTAGCGAGGAACTGACCGAGGCGGCCTCAGCCATGGAAGGGGCACTCACGGCCATGCCGTGATCCCTTGCACGAAATGACGGGCGGGGCGAGGGCGAATCTCGTCCCGCCCGCCGTGACGCATAGTCCACTGGGCAACTTCCGATGTTCGCGGGAGGGCTTATTGCCCTAGGCCGGCGCGCCGGAAGTGCTCTCTGATGGCCAGCACTGCCTTGCGCACTTGGCGCCGGGAGGTGCCCATTTCCCGCGCGACCGAGGCCTCGGCGGCCTCGCCCAGACGCTTGGCGATCTCGCGCTGCCTTGGGGCCAGGCCCTCCATCGCGCGGCCGACGTGGGCGGAGAGCTCCGTGTCCTGCCAGCCTTCGCGTCCAGGCTGCATTCACCCATGGGATGCCCCGGACTTCCTGTCCCGGATCATCAGGCAAGCCTTTGCTTGCAGGGCCGAACGATACTCGGTTATGCTCCCATTGAGACTTCGATCTGGGAAATCCGGGTTCCAGTAGGGCCGCGGCCGTGGGCTCGCCGTCGGCCCTGGCGGACGGACTCGCGGTTCATTCCTCGAACGTGGGAGACGATGCCCCAGGAGATTCCCATCCTCGGCCCCTCCGGCCATGAGCTGACCGATGGCGAGGCGGAGCTGGAGCAGGCCGTCGCGGCGGCCGGGAAGTCCCTCGACGCTCGCGGGCTCAATACGATCGTCGTCAATGACCCTCAGCGGGAGACGCGGACCGCGGCCGTGCTGGCGCGGCTTCGGGCCGCCCTGCCGGCGGCGGCCTTTCGAATCCTGGTGGCGACCGGCACGCACTCCTTCGACGCTGCCCGGCGGCGGGCATTCGAGCGGGAGGTGCTCTCGCCCGCAGCCGCCGAGCAGATAGCCTGGCACGACTGCACGGCCGGCGACCTGGCGAGCGTCCCGGGCCCGGCTGCGTGGCGGTGCCACCCGTGGCTGCTGGACGAGGCCCCCGTCCTGGGCATAGGCTCGTGCGAGGGGCATTACTTCGCCGGGATAACCGGCGCCCACAAGACGGTGACCGTCGGCTGCGCCGCCAGGGACGACGTGCAGGCCAACCACGCCAACGCCCTGTCGAAGGACTCCCGCCCGGGCCGGCTGGCGGGCAATCCCGTCCACGACGGGATCGCGGCGATGGTCGCCTCGCTGGAGGCCCGCCGGCCTCTGGCGGCGATCAACCTGCTCCAGCTCGAGGGTCGCATCCTCTCGGCCGCAGCCGGGACGCCGCTGGAGGCCCTGGAACGGATCGCCCCAGCCGTCCGCTCGACCTACTTCCGCGGCATCCCCTCCCCCGCCGACGCCCTGGTGCTCGCGACCGAGGGCGTGCTGGGCCGCAGCTTCTACCAGGCTGACAAGGGGATAAAGAACAACGAGTGGGCCGTCCGCGACGGCGGGTGCCTCGTCCTGCTGGCCCCCTGCCCGGAGGGTATCGGGCAGGACCACTTCATGTCGCTGCTCCGCGAGTGCGGCGACTACGCCTCGGCCGTGGCTCAGGTCGCCCGCCGCGGCTACCGCCTCGGCGACCACAAGGCCGTCAAGCTGCGCTACCTCACCGACGTCCGGGGCGTGCGGGTCTTCATCGTCAGCGCCGACATTGCCCGCGCCGAGGCCGAGGTCATGGGCATGGCCAAGGCCGACGACGTCGAGGCGGCGCTTGCCGCGGGCGGCACCGACCCGGGCCGCGACAAGGTCTATCGCGTCGCCGACGCCGCCAACACCTGCGTCACGGTCGATCCCGCCGCCGAGGGCCTTTGACAACCGCCCGGCGGAGGGATAGCTTACTGCCATGACCGACCTGGCGAACTTCAAGGCCGATATTCTGGTCGTGGACGACGAGGTTTCCCACGCCGAGGCGGTGGCCGAGGGCCTCTCCCGGCTCAAGCACAACTGCCAGCAGGCCCATTCCGGGTCCGAGGCGATCGCCCGCCTGGAGCAGCAGCACTTCGACGTGATCGTCACCGACCTGGTGTTGGGCGGCGAGCATGACGGTCTGGCCGTCCTGGCGGTGGCGCGGAAGCGCTCGCCCGGCACGGAGGTGATCCTCATCACCGCCCACTCCTCGGTGGCCACCTGCCGGTCGGCCCTTCAGGACGGGGCGTTCGACTACATCGAGAAGCCGCTGGACCTGGACGAGCTGCGGGCGGTCGTGCAGCGGGCGTCCGAGCGGACGGCCCAGCAGCGGCTCATCCGCGAGCTCCGCGAGCAGCTCGACAAGCACTACGGGCTGGAGGGCATCATCGGCAACTCCGCGGCGATGATCTCCGTCCTGGAGACCGTCCGCCGGATCGCACCCTCCAACCTGCCGGTGCTGATACAGGGGGCCTCGGGGACCGGCAAGGAGCTGGTCGCCCGGGCGATCCACGGCAACTCGCGCCGCAGCGCCAACCGATTCGTCGCCCTGAACTGCGCCGGGCTCAGCGAGACGCTGCTCGAGGACGAGCTGTTCGGGCACGTCAAGGGCGCCTACACCGGCGCCGCCGCCGACCGGAAGGGACGCTTCGAATACGCCGACGGCGGCACCATGTTCCTCGACGAGGTCGGCGACATGCCCATGGCCATGCAGGCCAAGCTGCTCCGCGTCCTGGAGAACGGCGAGCTCGTCCCGGTCGGAAGCAACGAGCCGGTGCACGTGGACGTTCGCATAATCAGCGCCACCAACACCAACCTCGAGCAGCGCGTCGAGAAGAAGCTCTTCCGCCAGGACCTCTTCTTCCGGCTGAACGGGGTCTCGATCCAGCTTCCGCCGCTGAGCCGGCGTCGGGAGGACATCCCCATGCTGATCGAGCACTTCATCAAGCTGGCCGGCGATGCCCACGGCACGAAGGTCACGGGCATCAGCCCCGAGGCCCAGCGGGCGCTGATGGCGTTCGACTGGCCCGGCAACGTCCGCCAGCTCCGCAACGTGGTCGAGAACATGGTAGTCCTGGCCGAGGAGGGCAAGCTCGGCACGGGCGACCTCCCGCCGGAGATTCACGGTGGCGAGCCCGCCGATCGGGGCGGCGCCCTGGTCGGCATGAGCATTTCCGAGGCGGAGAAGGAGCTGATCCGAAACACGCTCAGGATGGTCGGCGGCAACCGCACCCAGGCCGCCAAGATCCTGGGCATCGGAGAGCGGACGCTGTACCGGAAGATCAAGGAATACGGCCTCAAGGAATAGGCGGGGTACGTGCGTTGGAATTGGGGGCGCCATGGCTGAGAAACGCGAAGATTCGTCGGCTCCGGCTGATCGGGGAACTGCTCGGGAGAACGGCCCGCCGCCGTGGGCGGAGAAGCTTCTCGGCCACGCCGGGCGCGTGTTCATGGTCGGCTTCGGCCTGTTCTGGCTGAGCGGGGTCGGCATCGCATTCGCCTTCATAGGCCAGATGATCCACGACGAGCTGCGCAAGGCCCTGGCCTACCGCCCCACCGCCGCCGTCATCACCAAGTACACCCCGCCCAAGACCGAGGTTGACGAGTTCGACGAGGCCACGACCACGCCGGGGCTCATCGAATACGCCTACAGCGTCGCCGGCAAGCCCCGCGCCGGTAAGTACCGCCAGGGCCGGAGGTCCAACGAGTATAGCCGGGCGCTCGCCGGACCCCAGAAGGTCGGGCGGAAGATCACCGCTTACTACGACCCCCGGGAGCCCGGCAAGAACACCCTCGACCCCGTGGCGGACCCGGCCCTGCTTTGCTTTGTGATCTTCATGATGCCCTTCCTGGCCGTGGGTCTGACGATGATCTACGGGGGGCTGACGGGCATGGGCCCGAAGCTGCGGGTCGCCCGCGGACGCAAGGGCGGCATAAGCATCCGCGGAGGCGGCGCGTTCCTGGGCAGCTACTTCATACTTTCGGCGGTCCTTGCCTTCGGCTTCTTCGTACTCGCGGCACCGCTGTCCTGGCAGGCGGCGTGGCTGGTGGGGCTCGCCTTGCTGATAGCTATCCCCCTGGCGAGCTGGCGGATCGCGCGGTTCGCCGCAAGGCGGGCCCAGCTCAAGGCCACCCCCGAGCCCCCTGCCCCACCGGCCGAGGCCCAGCCGGCGCCCGCCGCCGGTGAGCTGCCCAAGAGTCTATGGTCGCCGCGCAAGAAGCTGCTCTTCCTCATCGGCGGCACGATCTTCTGGTGCGGCCTCACGGGCGTCTTCGTTGGCATCGTCGTCCACGCCTTCGTCAAGCAGGGCTACGCCAAGCGGAACTTCCTGGCCACCACGGGCGAGGTCATCGCCAGCAAGGTCGATCGCGACGAGGGCGACTCAGACTCCGGGCCGACGTATTCGCCGCTGATCAAGTACCGCTACAGCGTCAACGGAACGGATTACACCTCCAAGCGCTACACCTACGGCGCCGCCTCGACAAGTGACCGCGGCTACGCCGCCGGCGTCGTCGCCCGCTACCCGAAGGGCAAGCGCATCACGGTCTATTACGACCCGGCCCATCCTGCCGAGTCGGTCCTGTCGGTGGAGGTGCCGGGGTTCTACCACCTCATGATCCTGTTCCTCCAGCCGTTCGTGGTCGCCGGCCTGGGGCTGATAGCCTCATGCTTCTACCTGCCTCTGGTGTGGCGGCGCGATCGGGCCTTCCTCCAGTCGCGGGCCCAGGTGCCGTGGGAGATCCCCACCTGGGGCGTGCTGCGGCACGAGATGGGCGGGCTGACCATCAAGCCCAAGCGCAGGCCGGTGGCCGTCCTGCTGGCCGCGGCTGGGGCGTACTGGGTGGTCTGTCTCGTGAGCACTGTTCTGCTGGCCTTCATGTACGAAGTCGCGGCCCTCTCGCTCGGGCAGGTCTGGGCCATCGTTGCGGTCGCGGCTGGCGTGGGCCTGCTTGCGGGCGTCGTGGCCTTGACCCGAGGCAGGCGGGACCGGCTGCACGTGGACCGTATGCTTGGCCGGGTGACCGTGACCTGCAAGAAGCAGACGACGGAGCTTGCCTTCGACCAGGTCCGGTCCTGGGCCCTGGGCCCCAGCCTGGAGAAGCGTACGACCGAGCAGTCAGGGCGAACGACGAACGTTATTCACGCCCCCGAGCTGGCCTTGCTGACCGCCGACGAGAAGCAGGTCAAGGTCCACACCTTCGGCGCCGGCCAGGGCGCCTGGCGGATCGCCGCCCGGGCGGTCGAGGGCCTGGCCGAGCTTACCGGTAAGCCCTTCGAGATCGTCACCGCCTCGCCGGACGAGGCGCAGGACGGCCCGCGGAGCCTGGGCGAGGCCGTGGGAATGCTGCGCGAAAGGCTTTCCGGCGACGAGAACGCGGACAATCCGGACTGACCGGCGGCAAGGGCTTTTGACTCCCGGCCGGGGGCGAATACAATGGCCCCGAGTGATCCCGCGGCCGGAGAGGTCCCCATGCCCGAGATTCGACTGCTCCCCAGACACCTGGTCAACAAGATCGCGGCCGGCGAGGTGATCGAGCGCCCGGCGAGCGTGGTCAAGGAGCTGGTCGAGAACTCGCTCGACGCCGGCGCGACGGAGATCGACGTGACGGTCGACGAGGGCGGGCGGCGGCTGATCCGCGTCCGCGACAACGGCGCCGGCATGGGGGCGGAGGACCTGGCCCTGGCGTTCGCCTCGCACACCACCAGCAAGATCGCCGACGAGGACGACCTGTTCAACATCTGCACGATGGGCTTCCGCGGGGAGGCGCTGGCGTCGATCGCGTCGGTCTCGCACGCCCACATCCTCAGCCGCCCTCGGGGCGGGGCGGAGGACACCGGCCATGAGATGCGCGTCTCCGGCGACGAGGCCGAGCCTGTCCAGCCTGCGGCGGCGCCGGAGGGCACCACCGTCACCATCCGCGACCTGTTCTTCAACACGCCGGCGCGGCGGAAGTTCATGCGGACGGTCAACACCGAGTTCGGCCACGTGGTGGAGCGCCTTGCCCGGCTCGCCCTGCCCCACCGCCAGGTGGCCTTCACCCTGACCCACAACGGGCGGACCACCCATCGTCTGCCGTCCGCCGAATCGCTCCGCCAGCGGGCGGGCGATTTCCTCGGCGCCGCCCTCGCCGAAACCTTCATCGAATTCGCCAGCGACGAAGGCTCGGTCCGCATCAGCGGGCTCATCGCCCCCCCGGCGGCGGCGCGGGCCTCGGCCAGGTGGCAGTACTTCTTCGTCAACCGGCGTCACGTCCGCGACCGCCTGCTGGCCCACGCCCTGCGCGAGGCCTTCCGGGGGCTGCTCGAGCAGGGGCGCTCGCCGGTGGCGCTGGTCTTCCTGGAGATCGAGCCGGCCGCGGTTGACGTGAACGTTCACCCGGCGAAGGTCGAGGTCCGCTTCCGGCAGGGGCAGTTGATTCATTCGCAGTTGCTGGGGGTGCTGCGGGAGACGCTCAACAAGGCCGACCTGGCCCCGCGTGTCGCCATCGACGCGGGCGCGGGCGACGAGCCTCCCGAGCCGGACGACGATCGCCGCCGGTCGCTCAAGCAGGCCCTGGCGGAATTCTTCAAGTCCACTCCGCCGCCGCAGCGCCGCCTGGAGTACCCCGCCCCGCCGGCCCGTGCCGAGTCGCGCGGGACTTCCTTCCCGCCGGCGGCGCCTGTGCCCGAGCCGCCAGGGCCGACAAGCCCGGCCGCCGAGGCCCCCGCCCCGCGCGTCGCCGCCATCCAGATACACAACAGCTACATCGTCGCCGCCACCGAGGAAGGCCTGGCAATCATCGACCAGCACGCCCTCCACGAGCGGATCCTCTTCGAGGAGCTGACCCGCCGCCTGGCCGAGGGGAGCCTGCTCTCCCAGCGGCTGCTGATCCCCGAGAGCGTGGAGCTGGGCGAGGCGGAAAAGGCCGCCCTCGCCGACCGGGCCGAGCTGCTCGAGCGCCTGGGGATCGAGGTAGGCGAGTTCGGCCCCGGCAGTGTGGCGATCCACCGCTTCCCCTCCCTGCTGGCCGAGCGGAAGGTGCCGGCCGTCGCCTTCCTGCGGGACCTGCTGGACGTCCTCGCCGAGAGCGCCTCGGCCGACGGCGCGGAGCTGCTGGAGCGGGTGCTTGCGACGATGGCCTGCAAGGCGGCAGTCAAGGCCGGCGACCCGCTCACCGCGGAGGAGATCGAAGCGCTGCTGGGCAGGCGCGTCGCCGCCGAGCGGAGCAGCTCCTGCCCCCACGGCCGGCCGACCGTGCTGAAGCTCTCGCTGGCCGAGCTTGACAAGCAGTTCAAACGCACCTGAGACCCCCGGCGCGAGGGACAAAAGCGACGTTGCATCCGCCGCCGCTTCGTGTAAACTGTACCGCCGAATCGAAACTACCTGGGACCACTTGGGAAAGGATTCTGGCATGAAGTCAAAGGCATTGGGCTTCTGTGCGTTGCTCGCCTGCTGCGGGCTGCTCGGCGGCTGCACCGTTGACCAGTACGCCAGGATGCTCATCAAGCAGAACACCAGCTACGGCAAGATCAACGAGGCGATGGTCGGCTCGTCGGAGCAGTTGCAGGAGCAGGGGGCCATCTTCGCCGGGCGGCGGTACACCATGCCCGACAAGGTCGAGATCGACGTATGGGTCCTGAAGGCCTCCCCCAAGGCCGCTCCCCAGGGCACGGTGCTGGCGATCCACGGGCTATGCGACGCGAAGGTCACCTACCTGAAGCTGGCGAAGATGCTCACCGAGAAGGGCTTCAACGTGGTGCTGCCCGACCTCCGCGCCCACGGCCGCAGCACCGGGCGGTACGTCACCTACGGCGCGCTGGAAAAACACGACCAGCGGCGCGTGATCGACGCGCTATACGAAGAGAAGATCGTCTCGGGTCGGCTGCTGGTCTTCGGCGTCAGCCTGGGCGGCTCGGTGGCCATTCAGTATGCGGCCATCGATCCCCGGGTCCAGGGCGTGATGGCCATGGCCCCGCTGAAAGACCTCAAGTCCGTCTCCCGCAAGCTCATCAACGCCCCGTTCATGAGCGAGGAGGACCTCCAGACGGTGCTCATCCGAGCCGGGGAGATGGGCAAGTTCGACCCGCAGACGGCCTCGGCCCTAAAGGCCATCGCCACTGTCCGCTGCCCGGTGCTGCTGGTCCACGGCAAGCTGGACACGATGGTCCCCCACACCGACAGCGAGGAGCTGAAGAAGGCCGCGGGCGGGCCGGCGGAGCTGGAGCTGATTCCCTGGGCCGGCCATATCGGAATGCTGTTCGGCAGGGAGTCCAAGATCGTCGCCAGCCTCGAGAAGCTGGCCTCGGGATCTGTAGAGGCTCCGGAGGACAAGAAAGAGGGCGAGGAGAAGACGGACTGACCGGCCCGGCGGTCAGCACCCCACGCCGGCGGCGCGTGCCTGTCGGTCGGCCTGGTAGCTGCTGCGGACGAGCGGGGCGCAGGCAGCCGCGTCAAAGCCCATGCCCTCCGCCTGCCTGCGATACTGCTCGAACCCATCCGGATGAACGTACCGCGTCACCGGCAGGTGCCGCCTGGACGGGCGCAGGTACTGCCCTATCGTCACGATCCGCACGCCGGCGGACCGGAGGCGCTCCAGGACGCCGAGTACCTCGTCGTCGGTCTCTCCCAGCCCGACCATCAGCCCGCTCTTGGTGACCAGGCCGTCGTCGGCCGCCCAGCGCAACAGCCGCAGCGACCGCCCGAAGTCCGCCTCGGGTCGGACCACGCCGTGGAGCCGGGGCACCGTCTCGACGTTGTGGGCGAGCACGTCCGCACGGGCCGCGAAGACAGTCTTGCAGTCGGCCAGGCGGCCGAGGAAGTCCGGCACCAGGGCCTCCACGGTAGCGTCGCCGCAGCGTCGGCGGACGGCGGAAATGGTCTCGGCCCATATGCCCGCCCCGCCGTCGGGCAGGTCGTCGCGGGTGACAGAGGTGATGACGACGTGGGCGAGGCCCATCGCCGCGGCGGCCTGGGCCACCCGCGGGGGTTCGTCGCCGTCGGGCGGGAGGCAGCCGCCGCTCGGCACGCCGCAGAAGCGGCAGTCGCGGCTGCACCGCCCGCCGAGAATCATCAGTGTGGCCACGCCCGCCGACCAGCACTCCCCCACGTTCGGGCACCCGGCCGAGGAGCACACCGTCTCCAGCCGCTGCGCCGAGACGACCTGCCTCACCCGCTCACAGGCGGCGCCCCGCGGCGGGCGCACGCGAAGCCACCGGGGCTTGGCCACGCCGCTGGCTGTCGTCGGATGGTCCATCACTTCAGCACGGCTGCGGGCTGCTCCACGATGTTCTTCTGGAGGGTCTGCATGAACTCCGCCGCCACCGCCCCGTCGATCGCCCGATGATCCACCGAGATGGTAAGGGCCACCCGGTGGCCCATGGCGACCTCGCCGTTGCGGATGACCGGCTCGCTGCGGATCGTCCCCACCGCCAGGATGCCCACCTGGGGCGGCAAGATCAGGGCCGTAAAGTCGCGCACGCCGAAGCTCCCCAGCGACGAGACCGAGAAGGTCCCCACCTCCATGTCCTCGTGGGGGAGCCTGCGGTGGCGGGCGGCCTCGATAACCTCGTCGATCGACCTGGACACCTCCGACAGTGACCTGTTGGAGACGTCCCTGATGATCGGCATGACCACCCCGCCGGGCACGCCCACGGCCAGGTTGATGTCGGTCGAGGCGTACTCGTGGATCGCGCCGTCAACGAGCGTGGCGTTGATCCGGGGGTGCTCGACAAGCGCCGCGGCCACGCACTTGAGCATCATCGCGTTGATGTTCACGTGGCGGGTCTCGGGGTCGCGCTTGAGCCGCCTGCGAATGGCCAGGAAGCTCTCCACGTCGCAGTCCACGGTGACGTGGAACTGCGGGATCTCCCTGGACGAGCGGACCACGCGTCGCGAGACGGCCCCGCGCATCCCGGTCAGCGGCACGGTCCGCAGGACGTTCTCGGCCACGTGAGGGGCAGCGCCCCTCGGCCTGACCGCGCCGGCGTAGCGCTGGCGAACCTCATCGACGTCCTCGCCCTCGCCCGCCAGCACCGCCACCAGAGCCCCCACCGGCACGGCGGCGTCTTCGGCCACTGCCTGGACGGCCAGCACGCCCGCCGCGGGGGCATCCAGCTCCACGACGGCCTTGTCGGTCTCCACGGCAACCACAACCTGCCCCGCCTCGGCCCGCTCGCCCTCGGCCAGCCGCCATTCGACGACCACGCCGTCGGACGGCTCCGACGAAACGCCAGGCATGGTGATCTCTATCGGCATCGACTCACTCCTGCTGTTCCGCTCTCACGTCACGCAGCCCAGAATGGCATGGATGTCCTCTTGTGTCACTGTCCTGGGGTTGGCCTTCAGCGAGCCGGAGGTCAGCGACTCGGCCGCGATCTCCTCGAAGTCGCCGGCGCTGAGCCCGAACGCCGAAAGCGTGCCAGGCAGCTCCAGCCTGCGAAGCAGCCACTCGGCGCAGCTGGCCGGGTCCTCGGCGAATATGCCGTGGAGAACCTCGTACTTCTCCCTGGCTGCCTCGCGGTTGAACCACAGCACGTGCGGCAGCAGGGCCGCACACACCACGCCATGCCGAAGATGATACCTGTAACCCACGGCGTGGGCCATGCCGTGAACCGCCCCCAGCCGGGCGTTGGCAAGCGCCATGCCCGCCAGCAGCGACCCGTAGGACATTGCCTCAGCCGCGGGCCGGTCGGCGCGGTTGCCGAACGCCGCCAGGATGTTCAGCCATATCAGCTCGGCCGCGTGCAAGGCGAGCGAATCGGTCAGCGGCGTCGCCCAGCGCGACATGTAGCTCTCGATCGCCTGGGTCAGGGCGTCCATGCCCGCCGAGGCCATGACGTCCGGCGGGCAGGAGTTGGTCAAGTCCGGATCGACAATGGCCACCGCCGGCATCAGCGTGGGCCCGCGGATGCTCTGCTTGAGCGACCGGTCGGGGTCGATCAGCACGCTGTTGGGTGTGACCTCCGCTCCCGTCCCCGCCGTGGTGGGTACGGCGATGCAGGGGACGTTCTCGGCCGACACCGGGCGGTCGGAGTAATACGCGGCCGTGGGCGCGAGCTCCCGGGCGAGCGCGGCGACGGCCTTGCCGACGTCAATGGCCGAGCCCCCGCCGGCCGCCACCACCAGGTCGCACGATTCGCCGGTCAGGGCTTCGCGGGCCAGGTCAACCGTCCCGACGGACGGCTCCGGCTCGACCCGCTCGAAGAGCGTCACCTCGAGGCCGGCGGCGTCCAGCAGCTCGACCAGGCGGTCCGTCGTGCCGGCCTGTCGCAGCGCCTGCCGCCCGGTCACGAGCAGCGCACGGGAACCCAGGCCCGCGGCCGCCTCGCCCAACTGCTCGACGCACCCGTGCCCGGTGATGATCCGCTCCGCCGTTGTGAAACTCGCCGCCATGGCCCCAAGAGCATAGGGACAGCCCCGCCGCTTGGCCAGTGGCAGTTGCCTCGATCTACCGGCCGCCGAATCGCTAACAACCTGCTGGTCAAAGGCCCGCCGGGCCGATATAATACGGAGTGACACCATCGTCGGGGGCGAATTGGATTCGACCGGACGAGTTGAGGTGTCGGTGGCGTGCCCAGGTTCCAGGAGGCCTGGTTAAACCCCTGGAAAACCATAGTTGTCAACCACAACTATGCAATGGCCGCCTAATTAGGCGACCCGCCCTGCGGGCCCTTGCCTGCGGAGCTTGCAGGGCGAAAACCAGCAGGCTGGCCGTCGCGGAGTGGCCCGGTTACCGCGTCGGCGAGATCAGGTCGGGCTGGCCGCGGTTGGAGCCTGTCGCTCGGGCACCGGCCGGGGCGAGACACTAAACAGCGACTACGCACGTAGAAGCCGGCACTGAAACGTCACGGGACGCGGGTTCGATTCCCGCCGCCTCCATTCTGCATAGCCCGGCCTGGAGGCCGGGCTATGCAGAATGCCCCGGCGAAGTCCCGAGGCATCGGGACGAAGCCGGGCTTCGTTTCGGGGAACAAAGGGGAGGAGCAAAGGGGGACACGCTCTTTGTTTTGGCCCTGTCGGCGGCGTGGGGCAAGGTCTGTGCATCCAAGAACAGGGTGAGCATGGACGGGTGGAATCTGCTGTCAGGGTCTCAACCGCGGCAACGCCCGAGCGGAGGTTTTCCACGACGACACCGCGCTGGCCGAGTTGCTGGCCCGGGCGAGGCCGGGACGGTCCCCGGATAGAGCCGATGCCCCACCCGCGCATCGCGCGGCAGCAGAAGAGGGCGCCCGCGCCAGGGATCAGCAGCAGTGCCGAGGCGGCCTTGCCGCGCCGCAGCGGGGCCCGATCGCACCAATCAAGCTCTTTGCCGCCTCCTGACAAAGAACAGACCCAAGGCCAACACCAGCGCAGAGGCGGGCTCCGGCACGTTCGCGGGGGTCGGGGGAGTGCCCTGCTGGTAGTTGTTGGACAAGGCGATGTAGTCCAGCCCGTCGACGATCCCGTCGCCGGTGAAATCGCCGTTGTCCCAGTACTTGCCGTTGGCTCCGGGCCCGTAGCCGCTTGTCCAGGCCATGTAGTCGAGCGGCCCGACGTAGTCGTCCAGGTTGGCGTCGCCCTGCCTGGGCGTGAAGACGCTGACGCTGAAGACCATGGCCAGGTTCTCCTCGAGGATGGGATTGAACGGCTCGCTCGGCCCGGCCAGGGTGTAGTTGATCATGGGCAGCGTGCTGAAGGCGGAGTGCACGATCGACATGTCCTCGACCGGCAGCAGGGCGATCTCGTCGGCCACCGCCACCATGCCCTTGATCACCGCGCCGAAGACACAGTATGGATTGGCCGGATCGTCCAGCATGTCGTTGTCGACCAGGTTGATGAACCACTGGCTGGTGGCGCTGTCAAGGTCGGTGCCTCGCGCCATGGCCAGCGTGCCGCGGATGTTGGACATCGTGGCGGGGTCGAACTCGTTGACTATCGGCGGATCCCCGGGCACGGCCACGGAGGGGTCATATAGGAACCCGCCGCCCTGAATGACGAAGCCGGGGACGCTGCGGTGGATGAAGGTTCCGTCGAAGTCGCCGTCGTTGACGTAATTGAGGAAGTTCGCGACGGTGATCGGCGCCACGTCGTCGAAGAGCTGGAAGTCCATCGCGCCCATTCGGGTCTCGACGTGGACGAAGGTATCGGCCAGGGCCAGGGGCGCGGTGAGCATCAGAAGTCCACAGATGGTTACCGTGATGCGCTTCATTTTTCTCCTCCAGTCCCAGCCCGCGGGCCGGTGTCGATCGCCATGTGCCTGCACGCAGCCCGTGGCCGGACAATGCGCCCGGGCACGATACAAGCCGGTCGAGCAAGACGGGCTAACTCCGTTTAACCTCCGTCCGCTGCTATTATTGAGCGCCGCCATTATACGCGAGGTTGGCGAATGCGTCAATACAGATAACTCAAGGACGCGCGGTTTTCGCCCGCCGGTGCGGCCTTCGGTGGCCGATTCGGGCCCGGGCGCTAGTGTCTGAACTGGCGGACCAGCTCGACGTATCGCCGCACGGCCTCGTACGGCATGTCGGGCATGATCATGTCGTCGATGGCGGGGACGTAGCCTCCGGCGGCCATCAGGGGCGGGACCTTCTCGCGGAACTCACGCTCGACGGCCTCGGGCCCGTCCATGACGGCCTGGCGGGAGATGTTGCCGATCATCAGCAGCTCGCGCCCGAACTCGCGGCGAAGCTCGCGGGCGTCTATCCCGGCGGCGGCCTCGAGCGGCAGGTGAAGGTTGACGCCGATCTCCAGCAGCGCCGGGATCAGCGGGCGGATGTTGCCGCTGGTGAGGTACCCGACGACGTCCACCCCGCGCCCGCGGACGAACTCGACCACCCGCCGCACGTGCGGCGCCCAGATCCGCCGGTACGTCTCCGGCGAGACAATGGTGGAGTTCCTGTAGCCCATGCCGTCCTCGTTGATGACGACGAAGTCGAAGCGGACGTTGTCGAGCCAGTCGCGGGCGGCGGCGACGACGAAGTCGGCCCAGAAGTCGAACATCTCCTCCAGCAGGGCCGGCTCGGCGGTGAGAACCTCCAGGAACCGCTCGAACCCGAGCATGTAGCCGTTCTTGATGCCGCGCCCCGGGCCCCAGTCGATCCGCATGCCCACAGGCCCGGGCGAGGGGTTTAGCTGCTCGAACAGCTCGGCCGACCAGTCGCGGGGTCTGCGGCGCGGGTCGGAGGCGTCGAAGCGCAGCTTCATCCGCTCCCAGTCGTCCCGCCCGGCTACCGAGCCGGCGAGGTAGTAGTACAGCGTCGGCCCGACTGACTGGCTCCTGGAGGCCCGGACGGTGAAGCCGTAGGCGTCGGTCTCGGTCCGCCAGCGGTCGTCCTGGGCGATCGTCCTGGCCACGAAGGCCGGCAGCGGGTCGGTGTCGAGGCGGATCATCGTGCAGGGGTCGAAGTCGATCACGTCGCGGCGGGCGACGCCGACGGGCAGGTGGCCGTCGATGATCCACTGGCGGACGGTGCCCTCGGCCAGGCCCTCGGCGCTCCACAGCGGCACGCGGTCGGCGCCGCCGAAGTGCATGATGCGGCCGAAGCGCTGGCGCGGGTTCATGGCGGCCTCACTCGCCGCCCGCGGCGTCGGCCTGGGCACGCCGGGTGGACTTGACCTTCTCGATATGCTCGGCGAAGGTCGCGTGGCCCTCCTTCTCGTCGGAGAGGAAGGCGTTGTAGAGCAGGTATTCCAGGTCCTCGTCGTCGCCGGCGATGGTCTGGTGCTCGGCCCCGGCGGGGATGAACACCACGTCGCCTCGGGTGACGCGCTTCTTCTCGTCGCCGACCGCCACCCACCCGCCGCCGGCGGTGACGAAGAATGTCTGCTCTTTCTGGTCGTGCTTGTGCCGCGGCCCGACCAGCCCCGCCCGCCAGCGGTTCAGACCGATCTCGGTCCGGGCCGTCTCGCTGCGGTCGAGCACGACGGTGATCTCGTTGAGCCCGGCGACGTCCAGCCGCTGGCCCTGGTCGTACCTGCGGCAGATCATCGCCGCCCCTCCTTCCCGCCGCGGGCCCGCTGCACGCCGACGTAGACGTGCCGCAGCGCGTAGTGGGCGTCGTGACGCATGTTCGCCATGTCGTGGCTATCCATCGTGTGCTGGCTGCCGGCCATGAGCGTGATCTTCCGGCAAGGCGGGGTGCGGAAGACCGCGCAGCTCAGCCCCGCGTCGCGGAAGGACTCGTCGAGCCCCTGCTCGCAGAGGAACCAGCGGAGGTGCTCGCCCCACAGCCCCTCGACGCGCATCTTCACGCCGCTGCGCGGGTAGGCCCACTCGACCGGCTCGCCGAAGAGCAGCACGTAGCCGGGCGGGACGCAGGCGCTGCCGATGACCGTCACCTCGACGATGGGCTCGTCCTCGACGAAGGTGATCGCCCCGTACGGCGGGACGTCCAGCTCCACGCCGTCGGTGTTGAACTCCGCCCCTACGTAGCCGCTCTTGAGCTCGTCGGTCATGACGCCCCACTGCTCCTCGGGCAGGTCGTCGGTGACGTGGTTGGTGGCGTTCTCCCACGGCCGGCCCAGCTCGAGGCGGAAGTTGTCGTAGAAGAACGGGGCGTCGTACTGGTAGTGGACGATCTCGAAGGCCCGCCGCTGCTGGCGCCGCCTGGCGGCGGCGGTGGCGACGACCTGCTCCTCGGCCTCGGTCCAGCCCTCGGGGGGCCTGTCCGAATTGGCGAGGCGGGCCCGCTCGATCTTCGGTCGAACGTACTTGTCCTCAGGCATCGCTTGTTCCCTTCCTTCCCCCTGTCTTGCTCTCAAAGCCAGCCCGTCATTCGGGCGAGGATCCGCGAGTAGTCCACGAAGTTCGGCCAGGAGATGTCGGGGGGCACGCCGTGGTCGCAGCCGGGTATGTAGCCGCCGTCGCGGGCGACCGGCTCGACCCGCTTCATCTCCTTGGCGAGGACCTCCCCGCCCTTTGCGATGGCCCGCTTGTCCACGCCGCCGCGGAAGGCCATCTTCCGCTTGAACTCGCGGCGGTAGGCGACGATGTCGTTGCCGGCGGCCACCTCTATGGGGTCGCACGCGTTTATCCCCGCCTCGATCCAAAGCGGTATCAGCTCGCCGACGTGGCCGTCGCTGTCCAGGGCGATCACCGGCACACCCGCCGCGCGGGCCTGGTCGGCCCACTGGCGCCAGCACGGCAGCAGGAACTCGCGAACCATGGCCGGCGAGATCATCGACTTCTCCTTGTAGGCCATGTCCTCGCTGATGTGGATCGCGTCGGGCGTGACGGCGGCGAAGATCCGCTCGAGCATCTCCGAGACGAAGCCCTGCCAGAAGGCGACCATGTCGCGGACGAAGGGCGGGTCGTCGATGAAGAGCATGCACAGGCCCTCGAACCCGAGCCACTCGCGGAGCTGCCAGAACGGCCCGGGGAAGCTGTATTCGAGAACGCACTCGCGCCCGCCCGCGGCGGCGGCCTTGGCGGCGAAGTCGGCGTCGAACCGACCCGGCTCGTCAACGTCGTAGCGGCGCTTCATGTCCTCCCAGTCGTCGCGAGTCTCGACCGGGCACTTGATCCACCGGCGGGTGACGAAGTCGATGGCCTCGCGGAGGTGGCGGACGCTGAACTTGTCGGATATCTCGCAGACGTTGCCCTTCCAGTCCTGGACGACGAGCGTTCTCGCCCGGCGCTCGATGATCTTCTCCTCGAACTGCGGCATCATGCGGAAGTCGGCGCCCGGGCGGACGCGCTCGATCGCCGCCGGCGGCTCGATCCCCAGAGCCTCGCGCAGGTGGTCCATGTAGTTGACGCCCTCGGGCAGGCCCTGGCTGTGCCATGCGGCCAGCGTCGATTCCCTAGGCCCCCCGGGGGTGAACGGCACCCGGTCAGGCCGGCCGAAGAGCAAAGTCTCGATGAACCGCTCGCGCTCGGTCATTGCGTCTCACTCCCAGTAATACGTGCGGAACTTCTTCATGGCGCTGCACAACGCGTCCACGTTCTCCGGCGGCGTGGGCGGATACACGCCGGCCTTGAGCATCAGCCCGCCGGCGGGGCCCCCGAGCTTGCGGACGGCCTCAGCCACCAGGTCCTCGATGTCGCCCGGCGAGCCGAACGGCACCACGCTCTGGCGGTCGATGTCCAGGTCGATGCAGAACCTGCCCTTGGCCTCGGCCGCCAGGTTGTCGATCCCGTTGACCAGGTCCTGCGGGTTGATGATGTCGATGCCCGCGTCGGCGAACTCGTCCATCAGCTCGAGCACGTGCCCGTCGCTGTGCAGGTACACCAGCTTGCCGGCGTCCTTGGCGGGGGCGAACAGCTCCCGGTACACGGGCGTGAAGAACTGCCGGAACATCTCCGGCGAGATGATGGAGGCGTTCTGCGCGCCCAGGTCCTCACCGCAGCCAAGGACGTCCAGGTCCATCTGAAGGAACCGCCGCACGATCTCCGCGCAGTGGGCCTTGACCATGTCGATGAGCTCGAGCAGTTCCGGCGGCTGCTCGACGAGATCGCAGAGGAAGTTGTCGAAGCCGCGCAGGTACGTCAGGCGCATGAATAGGAATCCGTGGTAGAGCCCGCCGCTGGTCAGCTCGCCGCGGGCGGCCCGGGCGGCGAAGTCCTCGGCGAGGCTCTGCCAGTCGCCGGTGATCCGCTGTGCGTTCTGGGGCTCGACGGGGGCGGGCCGGTACTTCTCCAGGGCCGACCAGTCCGCCAGCGGATGCTCCACTACCGTCCCGATCACCCCGTCGTAGGCCATCCGCCACGTGCAGCCCCACGGATCGACCAGCTCGCCGACGCGCTCCTCGACGGGGAACTGGTAGTTGTCGAAGTCCGGCCGGCCGGGCTCGAAGCCGGGGAACAGCCACTCGTGCCTGGCCATGACCTCCTCAAGCTCCGCCCCGCACTGGGCGCGCATGGCGTGCGAGAGTCCGACGCCGCAGGGAATGTACTCGCCACCCTCCAGCCGGGCGGTGCGGAGGTAATTCTCGCGTCTGCTCAACATCCGGCCGTCCTCAAAGAAAGAGTCCACGAATTACTCGAATTGCGCGAATTCAGAAGAAGCTTACAGAAGCACACTCAGCAGTGTCCATCGTTCGCGAGACTCCTACTCCACTCGTCCCTGAGGAGGCCGTAAAGCTCCAGGTCCTCAAACCTGTCCCATCTCTTGACGTGCTGGCGGGCGCGGCCCTCGTGGACCATTCCCAGCTTCTGCATCACCCTGCCCGACGCCGGGTTCCGCGTCAGGTGCGAGGCGTGAATGCGATTGAGCTTCAGCGTCGAGAAGCCGTAATGGAACACGGCCCGGCCTGCTTCCGTGCAGTAGCCGTTGCCCCAGTACGGCTTGCCGATCCAATAGCCCAGCTCGGCTCGCTCGAAGCGCGCGGCAATTACGAGCCCCATGGCCCCGATCAGCTCCCCGGTGCCGCGCAGCACAATCGCGAAGTTGACGAGCCCTCCCGCCTCGAACTTCGGCTGATGCGTGGAGATCCACTCTTCGGCCATGCCGTCCTCGTACGGGTGCGGGATGTTGAGCGTGGTGTCGGCGATGGCCCTGTCGCCGGCGAGGCGCTGGACGTCCTTTGCGTCGGACGGCTCGAACGGCCGCAGCAGCAACCGCTCCGTCTCAAGTGTGGGACGCTGCTTCATTTCTCTCCACCCCGCGCGCTGGGCGTGAATGGCCGGTCGTCCGCCGGCCGGCGGGCAGGCAGGCGCGGACCCTACTTGCCCGCGCCGCAGCACTTCTTGAACTTCTTGCCCGAGCCGCAGGGGCAGGGGTCGTTGCGCCCCACCTGGGCGTCGGCCTTGAGCCGGTACTTGTCGGGGTCCTTCTCCCGCTCGGCCTTGGCAGCGGCGACGGCCTGCTCCTCGGCCTCGGCCTCCTCCTTGCTCAACGCCCGCTGCGCCATGTCGGAGAGCTTGCGCTTGTCCCGGCGCTTTCCGAACCTGTCGCCGATCTGGTCGCGTGCCATCAGAGGTTCCTCCCGCAGCACTTCTTGAATTTCTTTCCCGAGCCGCAGGGGCAGGGGTCGTTTCTGCCGACCTTGGGCTGGCCCCGGACGATCGTCTCGATCTTCTGCGGCCCGGCGGCCGCCTGCCGGGCGGCCATGTCCTGCGCCAGGTGGTCGTAGCCGGTGAGCTGCTCGTGGACCATCTGGGAGATCTGGTAAACGCTCTCGGCCTCGGCCTCGGCCCCCAGGCGGGCCTTGAAGACGATGTCGGTCACCTTGTCCTGGACGCCGGCGAGCATCTCCTCGAACAGCCGGAAGCCCTCGCGCTTGTAAACTGTCTTGGGGTCCTGCTCGGCGTACCCGCGGAAGCCAACGCCGCTCTTGAGGTGGTCCATGGCCAGCAGGTGGTCCATCCAGGAGCGGTCGTAGATCTGGAGCAGGACGTAGCGTTCCAGCTCGGTCAGCTCGCGGCGTGCGAATGCCCGCCCGGCGTCGATCAGGGAGGCCCGGAGGTCGTCGCCGGCCAGGTCGCCCTCGGTCAGCTCGGCGTCGAAGCGCTGCTTGGCCCATTCGGCGGCGGCGCGGGGCCGGTCGGCCCCGGCCGGAAGCGCCGCCAGGGAATCGTCCACCTGCCGCTCAAGGGCCCCGCCGGAGACGAACTGCTCCGACACGTCGATCAACTCGCCGGCGATCTGCTGGACGCTCTTGCCGGCAAGCTGCTCGGGGCTCCAGCCGGCGCCGTACTTGCGGTTGGCCCACTCGCACAGGGAGTTGACGGCGTAGGCGTTGTCGGCCCCGGCCGAGCCTATGGTTATGTCGATCGCGTACTCGGGCGGATACTCGATCTCGCGCCGGCGATAGGCGGCCTCCACCGCCGCCAGCACCAGCTCCGACGCCTCGGTCGGGTCCTTGTCCTTCACCTCGTCGGGAGTCAACTCCACGCCGAAGCGGTTCCTCGCCCACTCCGCCAGCGAGCGCCGGGCGAAGCCCTCGGCCAGGTACCGGCCCAGCGGAGAGAGGTCAACCGTGTCGATGTGCGCCTGCGCCGCCTCGGTCAGCGACTCCTCGATCTCCTCGGGGGTCATCTTCCGGAGCTGGTTCTGCGAGAGGTTCACGCGGAAGCGGCTCATTGCCCAGGAGGAGAGCCCGCGGAGGTCCCACTCCCGCTGGTCCACGTCCGGGTCGGCGTACTCGCCGATGGTGACGGTGATCGTCCCGGCCGCCTCCTCCTTCGCCAGCCGGCGGAGGTCCTCCTCCACCAGCGGTTGTTCGGCGATGGTCTCGGCCCTGATCTGCTCCGGCCTGACGTTCACGTCGAGCGCCTGGTGGGCCCATTCGGCCATGCATCGCCGGGCGTAGTCCTCTGCCAGGTAGTCCTCCACGGCCGAGGCGACCGTCTGGCGGATCATCTCGGCGATAACCGCCTCGACGTCGCTGCCCTCGAGGACATCCTGGCGGCGGGCGTAGAAGCCGCGCCGCTGGTGGTCCATCACCTCGTCGTACTCCAGCAGGTTCTTGCGGATTTCGAAGTTCCTCTGCTCGACCTTCTTCTGTGCCCTGGCGATACCTCGGCTGACGCGCTTGTCCTCGATGGCCTGGCCGTCCTGAAGCCCCAGCCAGGAGAGGATCTTTATGGTCCACTCCCCCGCGAAGATGCTCAGCAGGTCGTCCCGTAGCGACAGGAAGAACCTGCTGGAGCCCGGGTCGCCCTGCCGGGCCGAGCGGCCGCGGAGCTGGTTGTCGATCCGCCGCGCCTCGTGACGCTCGGTGGCCACGATGTGCAGGCCGCAGGGGACCTGCTCGACGCAGTCGGCCCGCCCGCGCGCCGGGAAGTCCGCCTCGAGCTTGGGCTTGAAGCAGTGGGCGCAGCTCGTGGACGGGTCGTACTCCGGGCAGTGGATGCAGCACTTGGTCGTCCCGGACGGGAAGAGGTCTTGCTGCTCGACGCCCAGCTCGGCGAGCTTCTCGGGGGGTGGGACCTTGCACCCGGCCTGCACCACGCCCTCCCCCAGCTTGATGTCGGTGCCCCGCCCGGCCATGTTCGTGGCGATGGTCACGTTGCCGACCATCTCGCCCCGGCCGCCCTTCTTCGAGACCGACTTGAGCGGATGGCGCAGCCCGGCGAGCTTGACGATCTCGCCCTCCTTGGCCGAGGCCTCGACCCGCCCGTTGAGCACCATGTGCTCCACGCCGTAGGTGTGCTCCAGCATCCGGGAGAGCTCCTCGGACCTCTCGATGCTGGTGGTGCCGACCAGCACGGGCCGGCCCATTTTGGAGTAGCTGTTGATCTCCTCGACGATCGCCTGCTTCTTCTCCTCGACCGTGCCGTAGATTCGGTCGTTGTGATCCACGCGGTTGACCGGGCGGTGCGTGGGGACGGTGACCACGTCGAGGCTGAAGATTTTCATGAACTCCTCGGCCTCGGTCATGGCCGTTCCGGTCATGCCGGCGAGCCGGTCGTAAAGCAGGAAGAAGTTCTGGAAGGTGATGGTCGCGAGGGTCTGGTTCTCCTCCTTGATGGTGACCTGCTCCTTGGCCTCGACGGCCTGGTGGAGCCCGTCGGCCCACTGTCGCCCCTCCATGAGCCTGCCGGTGAACTCGTCAACGATGATCACCTCGCTGCCGCGGACGATGTAGTCCTTGTCGCGGTCGTACACCACGTGGGCGCGCAGCGACTGGTCGAGCAGGTGAGGCCACTCCATATTCGCCCCGACGTAGAAGCTGCCGATGCCGGCGATCTCCTGGGCGGCCGCCACGCCCTCCTCCGTCAGGTGGGCCGATTTCTTGTCCAGCTCCACCTCGTAGTACTTGGTCGTCCCGCCGGCGGCGTCCTCCGCCGCGGCCAGCTCCTGCTCGGACTTCTCGAGCTTGCGGGCGAGGGCTTCCTTCTTATTGTCGTCGGCGCGTGAGGCCTCGCCCGCCAGGGCCGTCACCGCCCGCTTGAGCGACTCGACCCGCCGGCCGGCCTGGCCGTGGGGGCGATGGCGCTTGATGAGCTCCCGCGCCACCCCGTCCGACTTGCGGTACCGCTCGACGTCGCCGTGCGCCGGGCCGGAAATGATCAGAGGCGTCCGCGCCTCGTCGATGAGGATGTTGTCCACCTCGTCGATGATGGCGTAGTCCAGCGGGCCCTGCACCTGGTCGGCGACGGTCATCTTCATGTTGTCGCGGAGGTAGTCGAAGCCGAACTCGCTGTTGGTGCCGTAGATGAGGTCGCAGGCGTACTGTGGCTGCCTCTCGGCCGGCGGCATCGGCTCCTGGATCGCGCCCACGGTCACGCCCAGCAGATGGAACACCGGCCAGGCGAAGTCGCAGTCGCGCTGCACCAGGAAGTCGTTGGTGGTGACGACGTGGGCCTTCTTGCCGGCCAGGACCGTCAGGTACACCGCCGGGTAGCAGGCGATGGTCTTGCCCTCGCCGGTGGCCTCCTCTGCGATGCGCCCCTCGTGGAGTACCTGCCCGGCGGCGAGCTGGACGTCGAACTGGCGGTGGTCGCGCGCCAGCCAGGAGGCGACGCGGACGGTGGCGAATGCGTCCGGCATTAGGTCGCGGAGCGATTCTCCGCCGCCGAGCCGGCGGCGGTACTCGGCGGTCTTGCCGATGAGCCACTGCTTGGCCGACAGCGGGACGAGCCGCAGGTCCTCCGCCAGGGCGACGAACTGATCGGCGGTGAGCTGGCCGGCGTAGGCCCCGGCCGCCTCGCGGGCGAGGCCGCGGTACTCCTCGTCGAGCCGGTCGCCGGCGACGTTGATCTGCTCGCGCACGACGTGCATGCGGGCGCGGATCAGCCGCTCGTTCCGGCTGCCGCCCAGGAGCTTCACGAACAGGTTGCCTATGGCCGAAAGCATGCCCGCTCCGGGGGAAATCGTCGCACCAGGTACCTTCAGTTTAGTCAGTATCGCACTGGCGCATCCTGCCCGTCAAGCGTGGCGGCGCGGGTCAAGGCAGGCGGAGGGCGAATCGGAGCGTCATTTGCTCGGCAAGGGCGGCCGGGGTGAAGGTGATGCGACGGAGCAGCTCGCCGGCGCGTCCCTCGGCGGCGCTTTCCTCGGCCAACTCGACCGCGGCGAATGTCCCGTCGGTATCGACGGCCCGCAGCTCGGCGGCGCCGTCCGCCTCGGAGCGGATCGTCACGGACTGTCCGTCGGCGGCGACCTCGGCCGGGGAGATGGTGATGAATACCTCCTCCAGCGATTCCGGCCGGGCGGAAAACGAGAACGAATCGGCCAGCACCACCTCGCCCCCGCCGGCGGGCAGCTCTATCTGGCGCGTCAGGCCCTTTAGCGCGGGCACGTCGTACGCCCCGGCCATCTCAATCCGCAGCGCCTTGGCGGCGTCGGCATTGAGCCCATCCACCTCCAGCGTGCCGGCGTACCGCTCGCCCTCCGGCTGCCCCCGGCCGTTGATGACCGGCACGCTGTGGCCGAAGGAGTTGCAGAAGACGCTCTCGTAGCGCCTCTCGCTGAAGGTCCGGGCCGAATACACCGGCGCGCCCGGGTCGGTCAGGAAGAAGGTCGTCCCGCGGTGGACGACGAAGCTGCCGACGTCGTTATGGTTGTGGTGCTCGGCGTTGTTGCCGCCCTTCGCCCCGACGGTGGTCGCGGCGGCGCGGAGCTTGGCGACGCCCAGCTCCGGCAGGTGGCAGTCGCGCGGGTCGTCCAGCGGCTCGAACGTGTCGTCCCGGTAGAGCATCAGGTCTTCCAGGGCGGCGACCTTCAGGTGCCCGTCGTCGGTGAGCTGGCAGAGGCCGAAAAGCTCCGGGACGTCCACGAAGCGGTTGATGTGAACGGCCGTGGCGGGCGAGAGATAGCCCCGGTGGACGTCGGCGAAGTCCAGGTCGCGCCCCGGCACGACCGACATCGCCAGCGGGTAGCGGCATATCGGCTCGATCCTCGGGTCGTCCATGATGTTTACCCGCCCGCCGGTGAAGTCGTACAGCCCGGCGGCCAGGCGGGCGTACCAACTGAACCCGTACCGCCAGTAGCTCGGCCCCTCGGTGCATCCGCCGTCGGCGGTGAAGCCGTCGATGAAGTACTCCAGGTCGGTCAGGGCGCTAGCGATGATCTTCGTAAGCGCGGGCGGGTCGGTCTCGATCAGCATCGCCGCCCCCACCACGCCGGCGTGGCAGACGGCGTTCCAGTTGTTGGGGAAGATCCGCCACCAGTTGGGCGGGTCGGTGACGAAGAACACGTCCAGCACCCGCCGGCGGACCTCGGCGACGATCCGCTCGACGGCCTCGTCGCCCAGTGCCTCGCCTAGGGCCTTCGCCAGCAGGGCGTACTGATAGCCGAGCATGGCCACGCGGAGGTCGATCCTCCCGCGGTGGGTCTCGTGTGCGGGCATGACCCACCATGACTGCTCGCACTCGGCCCAGAGCAGGTCGCGGAGATAGGCGGCCTTTTCGCCCATGCCCAGCCAGACGGCCGTGGCCGCCAGGTCAATCTGGGGCCCCCGACGGGCGAAGAACCGCTCGCAGTGGGTGCGGTTGCCCGTGCGGCGGAACTCGCGGAAGAGGCTGTAGGGAAGCGCGACGATCGGTTCGTCCTCCGTGAGCCCGGCCTCGATTCGGTCGATGAGGCCCTGCTCGCGGGCAACCCTCACCGCCCGCTGGCGGGCGCCCTCGTCTGCCATTTGCGGCACCGGCGAGTTACCAATGCTCTCGGCCACGATCCCGGCGAGCTGCTCGGCGGAGACTCCACCTAACATTGCGCGGTCCTCCATCGTCTCAGTGGGCGCCCCGTGCCGCGGCGATCGCCCGCCGTCGGCGGGGCACGCGGAGAATGCTAACCCCCCCGCCGCCGAAGGCAAGACGTTTCCGCCGAGCTGGGGATGGACTGGCCCCACCTACGGGCTCAGGTGCACATAACGGCCCCGGTCCTCGAAATGCGTTATCACCCCGGTGTCCGAGGCATCTCTCAGCCAGTACTTGCCCGGCACCGGCATCCGCCCGGGTATGTCGAACTTCGGCGAGTCCAGGTCCGGGCCCATGCTCCAGACGGCGTACCGCACGGGGCTCTCCTCCGGATCGCTGTAGTAGCGCCCCGTCTCGCCGTCGCCGTAGGGGAAGCCGTCCTGCACCCAGAGCGTCGCGGCGTTCTCGAGGATGGTCGACTCGTTCATGATGGCCGCCCCCACGGCGCGGTACTTGTAGGACTGCTCGGGGTGGAAAGGGTCCTCCATGACCACGACCTGGACGGAGTTCTTCCGGCCCAGGGGCAGATACGGCCCAAGCTCGACGGGCAGCTCGTACGCGGTCTTGCTGCTGCACGAGAAGCGCGTGGGCGGGAGCTGGTCCTGGCACTCGCTGCGGTACAGTTCGAGGGCGACCGTGACGCCGCGCAGCTCGGCGTGTACCTTGGCGATGCGGGCCAGCGTCTTGGCCCTTCCCAGCGACGGCAACAGGATGGCCAGCAACAGCGATAGTATGGCGATGACCACCAGCAGCTCTATCAGCGTGAACCCGCGCGACCTGTCAGCGTGCCTGGCCATCCTGTTCTCTCGTCTTCGCCGGATGGGTCCGAGCCGGGGCCGGACTACCGCTCGCCGCGGCGCCTGCGGAGGGCCGCCAGGGCGCCGAGCCCCATCATGACCGCCGCCGTCGGCTCCGGAACCAGCTCGAAATCGGCCGGGCTCATGGCCAGCAGTTGATAGCCGCCCTGCTCGCCGAAGTCGGACTGGTTCATGATACCGATGACGTTGAAGCGCTCGCCCACGCCGAACAGCTCTGTGCCGTCGAAGCTCCCATTGAACCCCAGGCGGACGGTGAACGTTCGCACCCCGTCGGTCACCGCGACGAGGCCCTCCGTCGTCCATGTCTGCGGCGAGGCCGCCTGCACGTCCATCAGCTCCACCATCTCGCCCTGGTATCGCTCTCCGCCGGTCTGGCGCGTGGGGTCGAAGATGAAAGCGTCCCCGGCCGTCTTGAGGTCGCTCAGGTAGACCGCCGTGGGCGTCGGCAGCCCGTAGCCGTCCTGTAGAACGACGATCTCAAAGTCCATCGCCGGGTCGTTGGTATGCTGCTCGTTGACGTTCATCTTGCCCTTGTAGGACATGCCTGCGCGGGCGCGGATTTCCACCAGGTCGCCGGCGCGCAGGAGGTCGGTGACGCCGTCGCCGCCGTGGAGGTTCAGCCTGCCCAACTCGGCCGTCCATTCGGCGTCCGTATAGCTGAATGACGGGTCCTGGCGCATGATGTGATTGCCGTAGTTCTGCCCCATCCAGCAGGCCGTGCCGCCGAAGTCGGCGAAGGCCGTGCCGGGGTCGCTGTCCCAGGGCGTTCCGTCGAGGTTGATCGCCTGGACGAAGAACTCGGCCTCTCCCCCGAGCTGCCAGAGGTGGACGCCCGGGTCGTAGGCCGGCGTCGGGTCGCGCCAGTCCTCCGTGTTGTTGAGGACCATCCCGATCAAACGGATCGGGAAGCCGCCGGAGTACGCGCTGCTGCCGTCGGCGTCCACCGCCTGATAGACGCTGTGATCGACGAAGCTGACGTTGTTCCAGTCCTGAGCCGAGGTGGAAGCGCCCACGGCCGCCACCATACAGAAACCGAGCAGGATTCTCTTGAGCATCGCGCTTCTCCTCCTTTAGCTGTCAAGCCGGAGCTTCGAGTATCACCGCTGGCATGCTTGGGATTGACCGCGACCGCCGGCGGTATTACGATAGTGGAAGAAATATTACCGGCAACCCGTCTATTACGCAAGGGCTAATTCGTATGAAAAGCAGCAAGACCGCCCGAACCTCGGAGCAAGACCCGCGGATCGCCTTCTTCGACGAGAAGGCCGAGCGCTGGGACAGCGAAGATTCCGGCGGCTTGGGCATCCCGGCCCGACTGGAGCAGCACCGCGAGCTTCTGGCCCTTTCCCCCGGCCAGGACCTTCTGGAGGTCGGGTGCGGCACCGGCAAGACGACCGCCTGGCTCGCCGAGCAGGTTGCCCCCGGTCGCGTCACGGCCGTGGACTTCGCGCCGAGAATGCTCGCCCAAGCCCGCACCAAGCAGATCGACGCCGACTTCCACCGCCTGGACGTCTGCCGTGACGCCCTCGGCGAGGGCCTTTACGACGTGGTCTTCTGCTTTCACTGCTTCCCCCACTTCCGCGACCAGCCGGCGGCCCTGAGCAACCTGGCCCGCGCCATGAGGCCCGAGGGACGGCTGATCGTCATGCACCTGGCGGGCAGCGAACGGATCAACCATTTCCACTCCAGCATCGAAGGCCCGGTCGCCGGCGACGTGCTGCCTCGAGGCAGCGCCTGGCCGGCCCTGCTGGAAGGTGCGGCCCTGGGTCCCGCGCTGCTCCTCGACCAAGACGACCTGTTCTTCCTGGAGGCCCGAAAGGTGCCGCGGAGGCGGCGTGCTTGACGCGCCCCGCGGCGGCGTTAGCATGGCAGGCGAGGCGAGTAAAGGAGTCGTCCATGTCCGATCTCGTGCGAGTGAGCCTGTCCATCGAAAAGCCCCTCTTCGAGCGCCTTGAGAAGCTGGTCGCCGACAGCGAGTACCGCAGCCGCTCGGAATACGTGCGCGACCTGATCCGCAGCCGCCTTGTTGAGCAGGAGTGGAGCAGCGGCAGGACGCTGCTGGGGACGATCTCGCTGATCTACGACCACCACGCCCGCGGGCTGAGCGACAGGCTCATTCACCAGCAGCACCACTTCGCGGGGACCGTTCTGGCCACCACCCACGTGCACCTCGACGAGAACCTTTGCGCGGAGATGATCATGGTTCGCGGGCGGGGCAAGGACATCAAGGCGCTGGCGGACCGCCTGCGGCGGGAGAAGGGCGTGCTTCACGCCAAGCTCGCCACGGGCACCACGGGCAAGGACCTGCTCTGAGGCCGGCGGGGCCGCGGGTGGGCACCTCGGCGCTTGCAATGGAGTCGCCTTGTCGGCATCATGGCGTCGGCCCGGGCGCCCCAGGCCGGGGCGCCGCGGCGGAGGAGACTATGGCGGCTCAAGGAAGTTCGGCCGAGGCACACCCCCAGCAGCCGGTCGTCGCCTTCGACAACGAGAAGTACCTCGCCGAGCAGAGCGAGGCCATCCTGGAGCGGATCGGGCGCTTCGACAACAAGCTCTACCTGGAGTTCGGGGGCAAGCTGCTGTTCGACTATCACGCCGCCCGCGTGCTGCCGGGCTTCGACCCGAACGTGAAGATGCGCCTGCTTCAGAAGCTCAAAGACCAGGCGGACATCATCCTGTGCATCTACGCCGGGGACATCGAGCAGAAGAAGATGCGGGCCGACTTCGGCATCACCTACGACTCCGACGCCTTCAAGCTGATCGACGACCTGCGCGACTGGGGCCTGGAGGTCAAGGCGGTGGTGATCACGCGGTTCGCCGATCAGCCGGCGGCGATCGCCTTCGAGCAGAAGCTCACCCGCCGCGGGGTGCGGGTGCGCACGCACCGGCCGATCGAGGGCTACCCCGCCGACGTGGATCGGATCGTCTCCGACGCCGGCTACGGCGCCAACCCGTACATCGAGACGAGCCGCCCGCTGGTGGTGGTCACCGCCCCGGGCCCGTGCAGCGGCAAGATGGCCACCTGCCTCTCGCAGATTTACCACGAGCACCAGCGCGGCATCACCGCCGGGTACGCCAAGTTCGAGACCTTCCCCATCTGGTCGCTGCCTCTGCGCCACCCGGTGAACGTCGCCTACGAGGCCGCCACCGCCGACCTGCACGACGTGAACATTATCGACCCGTTCCACCTGGAGGCCTACGACGAGCGGGCGGTCAACTACAACCGCGACGTGGAGGCCTTCCCGCTGCTCCAGCGGATCCTGGCGAGGATCACCGGCGGCGCGTCGGTTTACAACTCCCCCACCGACATGGGAGTCAACCACGCGGGCTCCGCCATCCTTGACGACGAGGCCGCCGGCGAGGCCGCCAGGCAGGAGATCATCCGCCGATACTTCCGCTACCGCTGCGAGTTCGCCATGGGAATGGGCCAGCAGCAGACCGTCGATCGCGTCGAGGTGCTTATGGAGGAGGTGGGCGTCCGGCCGGAAGACCGTCCCGTGGTCGTCCCCGCCCGCACCGCCGCCGAGGCCGCCCGGGACCGGGCGGACAAGGGCAACATGGGCATCTTCTGCGGAGCGGCCGTGCAACTCGCGGGCGGAAGGGTCGTCACGGGGCGGAACTCGCCCCTCCTGCACGCCGCCAGCAGCCTCATACTCAGCGGCATCAAGGTCCTGGCCGAAATCCCGCCCCACCTGCACCTGCTCAGCCCCAACATCATCGAGTCCATCGCCGCCCTGAAGAAGGACGTCCTCAACCGCCAGAGCATCAGCCTGGACCTGGAGGAGACGCTGATCGCCCTGAGCATCAGCGCGACGACCAGCCCGACGGCCCGGCTGGCGATGGATCAGCTCAAGAAGCTCGCCGGCTGCGAGATGCACATGACCCACATCCCCACCCCCGGGGACGAGAAGGGCCTCCGCCAGCTCGGCGTCAACCTCACCTGCGACCCGGCCTTCGCCACGAACAAGCTGTTCGTCTCCTGAGCGAAGACGGGTGTCCCTCTGCGACTCCGGTTACCGCCCTGCCGGCGCCGGAGATTTTTCCAAGAAAAGTGAAAATGCCGCTTGCCGCCCGGCCGTTCCTACTATAGCATACGTACGTGGGTAATAATCGTAACTCCGGGCTTTGGAGCGCAAGCCAATGGCAGAGCGACTGGGACAGTTGCAGTTGCAGGTGATGGAAGTGGTCTGGCGACTGGGGCGGGCGACGGTGGCGCAGGTGCACGAGGCGCTGGCCGAGTCGCGGAAGATCGCCTACACGACCGTGCTGACCACGATGCGGGCACTGGAGCGGCGCGGCGTTGTCCGCCACGAGCAGGTTGGCAAGGCCTACGTGTACGAGCCGCTCGTCAGCCGGGAGAACTACGCCGCCAGCAGCGTCCACCGTCTGGTTGACGACCTGTTCGACGGCAGGCGCGAGAAGCTGCTGTGCCACCTGCTTGGGGCCGACCGCATCGGGCGATCCGAGCTGGCCAGCATCCGCCGAATGCTTCGATGCAGACACGGGGACAAGCAATGAAACCGGAAATCTTGCTCAACCTGGCCTGGGCCGTGTGGGCCTGGACGGCGGCGGTCACCGGTTGCGTCCTGCTCATGCGGCGAGCGCCGGCCGTGCTGCGCCGGCAGATCTGTCGCCTGGGCCTTATCGGCGTTCCGATCGCCATGCTGGGTGTCGGGCTTTGGCATTCGAACCGGCCGGGGGCCGGCCTGTGGGTCCGGCACGTTCACACCGCATCGGTTCGCGCTGCTCCCGAGCCGGCGCCGGAGCTGCCCGCAGTGGAGATCGCCTCGTTGCCTCCGGCAGCAGAGGATCTTTCCGACCCGAGTGGCGCCGCCTCGGAAGCCGACCATGCCGGTGGTGTCGCCACCCCGCCGCTGCCGGTCAAGCCGGAGGCACCCGCGCCTGCCCACGTCGTGCCGGCCGAGAGCCCCCGACCCCGCGCTCTCCCGGCCGCTGCGCCCCGCGTGCCCGCTGCGGCCCAGGCCAGCGAGCCGTGGCGGTGGCTGCTGTACCTGGCCGGGGGCGTCTCGCTGCTCATGCTGCTGACCCTGGCGGCGCGGCAGCTTCGGCTGGCTGTGTGGCGGCGGACGTGGCGCCCGGCCACGCCCGCGTGGCAGTCGCTGACCGCCCGGCTGGCGCGGCGCGTCGGCCTGCGCGGCCCCGTGCGGACGTTCATAGCCGAGCGCCTCAGCCAACCCGCCGCGGCGGGGATAATCCGACCCGCCGTGGTCCTGCCCGCACACCACGGCCAGACGCTGGGCCCGGCCCTTCGCGGCGTCCTGGCCCACGAGGTGGCGCACCTCCGCGGGCGCGATCCCCTGTGGAACCTCATCTCCGGCGCGGTGCTGGCCTGCGCGTGGTGGTGCCCGCTGGCCTGGTGGCTGCAGCGTCGCATGCGGATCGAGAGTGAGCTAACGGCCGACGACCACGCCCTGGCGGCCGGGGCCGCCCCAATGAGCCTGGCACAGACGCTTGCCCGCCTGGCTGAAGGCAGTTGCCCACGCACCGCAGTAGTCATGTCCCAAATGGCCTGCCATCTGAAAAGGAGAATCAAAATGATGCTCAACGAGAGAATTCCCCACAGTCCCCGAAGCCCTCTCCGCTGGCGGCTGGGGCTTACGGCGGCTATGTGCCTGGTGTGCGCGGCGCTGATCGTCACGCCGCTGGTGGGCGTTGTCGCCGCCCAGGACGCACAGCCCGCTGCCGTCGAGACCGGATCGACGACAGCCGAGCCAGACCCCGCAAACGTTCCGGGCGCTGCCAGGGAGACCGACAAGGGCCGTGCGACTGCCCGGCTGACTGGGAAACTGCGGCTTGACCGCAGCACCACGAAGCCTGGTCCAAGAAGGGTTGGGAAACATGAGGTCGTTTCGCTCCGGATCAGCGTCAAGGGCGACAGCGTGGTGATCGAAACCGGCGACGGCAAGCGGATCGAGGCCAAGGAGATTGTAGCTGTGAGCACGTCGGATGCTGGCAAGACAGCCTTCACGGTAGGAAAGCGCGGCGACCGAGCCTTTATCGTCTCCTCCCTTCCCGCGCTCGATACGCGTATGCGTAGGACGGGGCGAGCCCCGGCGCGCCCGCAAGAGGTGAGGATATTCCGGCTCAAGCACGCTAACGCTCGTGAGATAGAGCAAATCGTGGGGACGCTGTTCACGGGCGATCGGGGCCCGAGGGTCGTGCGCCAGGAGCGGACCAACGCGGTTGTCGTGACGGGAACCGGGGCCGAGATGGCGCTGATGGCAACGCTGCTCGAGCAGCTTGACGTGCCGGGCCAGCCGTCGGACGAGCCGGCTGCTCAGAAACGGGTGATGAAGGTCTACGCGCTGAAGCACGCCAGGGCAGTTGACTTGGCGCACATGATGGCGATCCCGTTCGGGGCCGGGCGCGGCGGCCGCGGAATGTTCGGGGGCACGGGCACGGGCATACTGCAAATCACCCCGGATTCTCGGACCAACACGATCGTCGTGGCGGGAGCAGAGGACGATATCAAGAAGATGGAGGAGCTGCTTGTAAAGCTGGACGTCCTGGGCCGCGCCGAGGCCCCTGGCGCGAAGGGCGCGGCCACCGAAGGCACCGGACGGCGACGGCCGGCGGTCGGAGACCCACAACTTCGCGCGCTGCACTACGCGGCCGAGAGGCGGGTCATCGACTTCGAGGCCAATCTCAGACTGGCCCAGCTGCTCCTTTCGCGGGCGCAGAAGGCCCATAAGAAGGACGCTTCGAAAGCCGACGAGGTCGAGGCCGCCAAGATCCAGCTCGATGCGGCCAAGAGGAAGCTCGACTCGGCCATGGAGGAGCTCAAGGAGCTTCAGCAGATGGCGGGCAAGCCGGCGCGGCCAGCCACACGCGTACCATCCCGCAGTGTCGGTGGCACCAGGTGAGCGGGCGCCGCCTCGCGGGCGCGAGCTGGGACTTGTCCGCACTTGACCGCGGGTGCGAGGGGGTATAGAGTCTGGCCGTCGCGGCCGGGGGCGGCCGGGCTGATGGGGTCAGCATCGCCGCCCGTCCCGCGGGCGCCGAATCGAAGGGAGTCGATAATGGAATGCCCCAACTGTCAGGCCCAGTTGTCCGCGATCACCTACGAAGGCATCCAGCTCGAGAGCTGCCCGTCCTGCGGCGGCGAGTGGCTGGAAGGCGACGAGCTGGGCAAGATCGTCCGCCTCCGCCAGCAGCGGTTCAGCAAGCAGGAGCAGCAGGCCATCGCCAAGGCCGAGCCCGTCACCGGCATCAAGCTCGCCGACGTCGACCGCGACCTGGCCTGCCCCAAGTGCGGCGGCACCACCGACGCGCTGCACTACGCCATGGACACCGGCATCATCATCGACCGCTGCACCGCCTGCCACGGCCTGTGGCTGGGCGGGGGCGAGCTGGAAAAGGTTCAGATGCTCATGGAGGCCTGGGAGGCCAAGCTGCCCGAGGACCTGAAGAAGCTGGGCCCGCGAATGCGCGAGATCGCCGCGGAGGTCGAGGCCGCCGACGACGTGGAACCCAGCCGGATTCCCTTCGTCGGCCGATACATCAACCTGTTCATCAACGGCGTTCTGGACATCATGCCCTGAGCACCGCCAGTAGCGGCATGGCCGGCCGATTTGTGCTTGCCCGATCGCCCATCGCGGACAACAATTACTGCTGGCGGGGACGGTGACAATTCAATCTTGGCGGCTGGGAGTGCCGGGTGAGGCGGCCGCGCGGAAGGGAAAGCCAATGAACCCCTTCAAGCTCCTGAAGAAGCTGGCGAAGCTGCTGCGCGGCGGGGCCGGCACCTGGGAAATCTTCACCGGATGCCTGCTGGGCATGATCATCGGGATGACCCCCGGGTTCAACATGACCATCGTCATCGCAGTGGTCCTGCTGCTGGTGCTCAACGCCCACATGGCCCTGGCGCTGACCGCCCTGGCCATCGGCAAGATCCTCTGCCTGGCCCTGGCGCCCGTCACCTTCGAGATCGGCTACGTCCTGGTCCACGGCATCGGCCTGGAGGGGCTCTTCCACACGCTCTCCCAGACGCCGGTTCTGGCGCTGATGAATCTGCATTACTACTGCCTGGTGGGCGGGCTGCCGATCGCCCTGGTTCTGGGCTGTGCGATGGGCTGGTCCGTCGCCCGCGTGGTGCGGCTGGCCCGGGCGGCGATCCTCGCGGGCGGCGAGCGGAGCGAGCGGTTCCGCAAGCTCAGCGGCAACGTCGTCGTCCGCATCATCCTCCGCCTGGCATTCGGCAAGCAGAAGAAGTCCATCGCCGAGGTCCTCGATGCCAAGCGCCCCCTCTTCCGCAAGGCGGGCGTCGTCGTCTGCGCGATCCTGCTGGCCGGCGTGCTGGTCTTCGAATACGTCTATGCCGACCGGCTCGCCAAGGCCGGGCTCAAGGCCGGCGCGGAGGCCGCCGTCGGGGCCGAGGTCAACGTCGACAGCGTGAAACTCTCGCTGTTGGGCGGGCGGATCAAGGTCACCGGCCTGCAAGTGACCGACCCCGACAAGTCCACGCACAACCTCGTGCAGATCGACGCCCTGGAGGGCAACGTTTCCGTCTCCAGCCTGCTCGCGCGGCGGCTGGTCCTGGAGAAGATCCACATCGGCCGCATCGCCCGCGACGTGAAGCGCGCCACTCCCGGGGAGGTCTTCGAGAAGACCGAGCGCCCACCGCCGAAGGTGCCCGAGGTGACCATCAGCGACTACTTCGAGGACGCCGAGAAAGTTCCCGAGTATCTCCGCAAGCTCAAGGACTACCTCGACGAGCGCGAGGAAGGCCGAGAGGAGACGCAGCAGCCCGTCAACAAGACCGACGTCAAGGAGGAGGCCCGGCTGAGGGGCTACCTGAAGCTCTCGGCTGACACCGTGCTGGCGAAGCGCCCGGTTGTGACCATCCGCCGGCTCCAGATAGACAAGGTGCAGGTCGGGGACGCCGGCACCTTCAGCATCGTCGGCGAGGAGATCAGCGAGGCGCCGGAGCTCAACGACCGCCCGATGAAACTGACGGTAACCGACGAGAAGGGCTTCCTCGGCGAGGTGGTGCTGAACTTCACGGGCGAGAAGCCGCGGCACAGCATCCGGCTCGAGGCCCCGGGGGTTCCGCTGGGCGGCGCTATCCGCGTCTCCAAGCGGGTGCCGCTGGACATCTCCAACGCCCGCGCCGACATCGCGGCGGCCGGCGAGTTCACGTCCGATACGATCGACCTGCCCATTGTGATCCAGCTCCGCGACGTGAAGGCAAACGCCCGCGGCGGGCGCGGCTTCCTGGGCCTGGACCCGGCCACCGCCTCAACGGTGTTCAAGCAGGTCTCCAATATGAAGATCGTCTGCGGGCTGAGGGGCCCACTGGCCGGTCCGCAGCCGTGGGTGGATGAGAAGGCGCTCATGGAAGGCCTGAAGGAGACCCTCGCCAAGGCCGGCAAGAGCGCCCTGTCAGACATGGTCGGCAAGCAGGCCGACAAGCTCGTCGGCAAGGACATCCTCCCGTCCGGCAAGGGCCCCCTGGGCGACCTGCTGAAAGGCACCGGAGGTCTGCTCAAGCCTGGCGGGAGCAAGGATAGCAAGCCCGGCGAGACGACCACCAAGCCCGCGAGCCTGCGCGACCGGCTGCCCAGCGGCCTGCTGCCTTAGCCCGGCCCGATCACAGCAGCGGGATGCCCGCCTCGCGGCAGGTGTCGATGACATCCTGCGGCCAGAGGCCCACCTGCACCTCGCCGACGTGGGCCTTCTGGAGCAGCAGCATGCACAGCCGCGACTGGCCGATCCCCCCACCCACCGACTGCGGCAGCTCGCCCGAAAGCAGCATCTTGTGCCAGGGCAACTCCGTGCGGTCCATGCAGCCACGGATCTCCAACTGCCTGAGCATCGTTTCGGGATCGACGCGGATGCCCATCGACGAGAGCTCGAAGGGGATCTCCAGCAGCGGGTTCCAGACGAATATGTCGCCGTTGAGTCCGCCGGTCCCCGCCCCGGTGGGCGTGGTCCAGTCGTCGTAGTCGGGCGCCCGCCCGTCGTGGATTGTCCCGTCCGGCAGTTCGCCGCCGATGCCGATAAGGAACACGGCCCCGTGCTCCCTGCAGGCGGCCGCCTCTCGCTCCCAACTGCTCGCGTCGGGGTACTGTCGGGACAGGTCCTCGGTGTGCACGAAGGCGATCTCGTCCGGCAGGAATGGCTTCAGTGCGGGGAACTTCCCCGCCGCCGCCTCCTCCGACTCCTTCAGCGCCGCGTGGATGTCCCGGACGATGGCCTTGAGGCAGTCGAGGTTGCGGTCGGCCGGCGCGATCACACGCTCCCAATCCCACTGGTCAACGTAGATTGAGTGGAGGTTGTCCAGCTCCTCCTCGTCCGGGCGGATGGCGTTCATGTCGGTGTAGAGCCCCTCGCCCAGGCCGAAGCCGTACTTGGCCAGTGCCAGCCGCTTCCACTTCGCCAGCGAATGGACGATCTCGCACTCCGCCTCGCCCGCGCCCTTGACGCGAAATCGTATCGGGCGCTCGACGCCGTTGAGGTTGTCCTGGACGCCGCTGTCCGACCGCACGAACAGCGGGGCCGTCACGCGGCGCAGGTTCAGGCGCCGGGCGAGGGTCCGCTCGAAGTGGTCCTTGACGAACTTGATGGCCAGCTCGGTCTCGTGGATGTCCATCGCCGGCCTGTAGCCTTGGGGCACGATCGTGCTCAAGGGCGTCTCTCCTGCCCGCCGGAAATCCTTCAGTGCACAACAGTTTTCGCCGCAACGCGTTGCGGTAGCCACCTCCACCCGGCTCAGCCTAACCGGCTATATCCACGGACGCAAGGTTCCGACCACCTCGCCGCGGCGCCGCCTTGCGGGCCGGCAGGGCGAGCGGATACACTTACCCGGCTTTTCCAGGAGACGCACATGAACTCGCGCGAGCGCATGCTCACGGCAATCAGCGGCGGCAAGGGCGACCGGGTCCCGCTTTCCTTCATGATCTTCAGGGCGCTGGCGGCCAAGACCAGCGGTTGGCGGGATTTCGTCGAGACGTCGCTGTCGATGGGCCTCGACGCAATCGTGGACCTGAAGGAGATCATCCCGCCGGGCGGCGAGGACCAGGGAGACGCGCTGGGCTTGCCGGTGCGACTCGGCCCGGACGTGTCGGTCCGCGAGTGGCGCGAGCCCCCGGCCGGGCGACCGTACCCCCTGCTGCACAAGGAGTACGCCACGCCGGACGGCACCCTCTCGGTCGTCGTCAGGCAGACCGACGACTGGCCACACGGTAACCACGTTCCCTTCCTGGACGATTACATCGAGCCGCGGGCCGAGAAGTCGTTGGTCAACTCCGCGGAAGACCTGCCCGCCCTGAAGCACCTGCTGACCGAGCCGACGGACGAGGACATCCGCCGCTGCCGGGAGGCGTGGAAGGCGCCCAAGCAATTCGCCGCCGACCGCGGGCTGCTGCTGGCGGCCGGATGGGGAATCGCCGCCGACGCGACCGCCTGGCTCAGCGGGCTGACCAACACGGTCATGGCCGCCGTGGACCGGCCGGAGTTCCTCGAAGCGCTGCTCGATGTCATCGGCGCATGGAACCGCCGCCGCATGGAGATCATGCTGGCCGAGGGCGTGGACCTGTTCGTTCGCCGCGGGTGGTACGAGGGGACGAGCTTCTGGTCGCCCGGGCTCTACCGGCGCTTCCTGCTGCCCCGCCTGATCGAAGAGGTGGAGCTGGCCCACCAGGCGGGAGCCAAGTTCGGATACATCATGAGCGTCGGGTCGCTCCAGTTCGCCGACATCCTGGCCGAGTCGGGCGTGGACGTGGTCCTTGGCGTCGAGGACGTGCAGGACCGCGGCATGGACCTGGCGGCGCTGAAGGCGAAGACGCGCGGAAAGGCCGCGCTCTGGGGCGGGGTCAACGGCTTCGTCACGATCGAGCGCGGCTCCGACGACGAGATACGCGCTGCCACGACCCGCGCGCTCGAGGCGCTCGGGCCCGACGGGTTCATCCTCTCGCCGGTGGACAACATCCGCGACACCTCCGCCGAGGTCTGGCGCAAGGTGGAGCTGTTCATCGACACGTGGAAAGAGCAGGCATAGCCGCCCTGCGCCCCGCCGGCCGATGGGTCTTCTTTCGCGCCGGGGGCGTGGAATCCGCGCTTGCCCGGGCCTCCCGCGCCTGCGAGAATCGCCACTGCCCGGCCGCGGCGGTCGTGGCCGCAAGTCTATCCGGGAAACGTCCGGTGAAAGGGCAAGACATGCTCAAAGGCATAAGACTGATCGGATCGCTGGCTTTCGTGCTGGGGTTCTTTGCCCTCATCTTCGTGGCCCTGCCCTGGTACGTCACCATCGTTGATGACTCCACGGTGGGCGGGCCGCTGCCGCCGTGGGTGAAGGCGGCAGTGTACGCCCTGCTGGGCGGCATCGTCGTAGTGCTGGTGACGGTGGCCCTCGAGCAGGCCCGCCTCAGGCCCAAGGCAGCCGCGCCGGCGCCGGAGGCCCTGCCCGAAGGCATCCTGATGGAGAACACCGACCGGGTGCCCGGGCGCGAGGTAACCGAGGCCCTGGGACTGGTCAAGGGCCACACCATCTATGCCATCTGGCTGGGCAGGGACATCTCCGCGCTGGTCAGGCTGATCCTCGGCGGCGAGCTGACCGAGTACACCGAGATGATGGGCAAGGCGCGGGAGATGGCGCTGGGGCGAATGGCGCGGGAGGCCGCCGACCTCGGGGCCGACGCCATCCTCAACGTCCGATTCATGACGACCAGCGTGATCGGCAGCGCCGCCGAGCTGCTTGCCTACGGCACGGCCGTCAAGCTCGCACCCTCGTCAACTTGAGGCGCCGCAGCCAAGGACGAGGAGGCCGAGACGATCAAGTGAGCGCCCGGGCCCGCACCGAGGCGCCTATACGGATGACTGCCGGGGTAAACGCGGGCGCGCTGCTTGCCACTCACCTCGCCACCCGGTAGGATGCGGGCGGTTTGCTTTGGGGATCGCTCCATGATCTCACGCGTGCACAGTTCGATTCTTCAGGGCATCGACGCGGTCGCCGGCGAGGTCGAGGCCGACGTCGCCCGCGGCGGGCTGGGTGAGCTGAAGCTGGTGGGCCTGGCCGAGACGGCCGTCAAGGAGTCCGTCTCGCGCATCCAGGCCGCCCTGCGGAACAGCGGCTACCGCTGGCCCGGGCCGAAGGTGACCATCAACCTGGCCCCCGCCGACGTGAAGAAGGAGTCGGCCGCGTTCGACCTGCCGATCGCCGTGGCCGTAATGCTTGCCGGCGGCATGTTCGCCAGCGAGAAGGCCGACGACTTCCTGCTGGTCGGCGAGCTTGCCCTCGACGGGCGTGTCCGCGCGGTCAAGGGCGCCCTGGCGACGGCCATGCTGGCGCGGAATCTCGGGCGGCGCGGCGTGATCGTGCCGGCCGACAACGCAGCCGAGGCCGCCGTCGTCGAGGGCCTGGAGGTAATCCCGGTCAGCTTCCTGACCGAGGCGGTCGGCTTCCTCACCGACGAGCTGCCCATAGACGCGGCCCAGGTCGATCTCGACGAGGTCTTCGCGGTCGCCAGCCGCTACGAGGGCGACTTCGCCGACGTCCGCGGGCAGGAGTCGGCCAAGCGCGCGCTGACCATCGCCGCCGCCGGCCATCACAATATCCTCATGATCGGGCCGCCGGGAGCGGGCAAGACGATGCTCGCCAAGCGCATCCCGACCATCATGCCGCCGCTGACGCCGGACGAATCGCTGGAGACCACGCGCGTGTACTCGGCCCGGGGGCTGCTGGCGGCGGGCCAGTCGCTGATGGCCACCCGCCCGGTCCGAATGCCCCACCACTCGACTTCGGCGGCCGCACTCATCGGCGGCGGCGTGATACCCCAGCCAGGCGAGGTGTCGCTGGCCCACCACGGCGTCCTCTTCCTCGACGAGCTGCCCGAGTTCGCCCGCCACACGCTGGAGATGATCCGCCAGCCGCTGGAGGACAGCACCGTCACCATCCCGCGCGTCCATTCGACGATGAAGTTCCCGGCGGCGATCATGCTGGTGGCGGCGATGAACCCCTGCCCCTGCGGCTACTTCACCGACCCGAAGCGGCAGTGCAAGTGCGGCCCGCGCGCGATCGAGCGTTACCTGTCTCGGATTTCCGGCCCGCTGATCGACCGGATCGACATTCACGTCGAGGTGCCGCCTGTGCCGTGGCGTCAGCTCCGCGGCGAGGGCGACGGGTTGGACTCGGACGCCATGCGGCGGCAGGTGGTCGCGGCCAGGGGCGTGCAGCGCCGCCGCTTCGGCACCGGCCGAGGGGCGACGACCACCAACGCCACCATGTCGTCGCAGCAGATACGGAAGTCCTGCAAGCTCGACCAGCCCGGCGAGATGGTGCTCAAGCAGGCCATGACCGAGCTGGGCCTATCGGCCAGGGCACACGACAAGGTCCTCCGCATCGCCCGCACCATCGCCGACATGGAAGGCGAGGAGGCCGTCGCCCCCCACCACGTCGCCGAGGCCGTGCAGTATCGGAGGCTGGACAGAAGACTTTAACGGAGCAAGGCACGCCCGGTAACCGCTAAGCGAGGACGTGAACATGCCTGGAGTGACCGTACACGACAAGGCCGCGGCGTACGAGGGCTACACGCTGTTCTGCCAGACGCATCGGGAGGAGAGCGGGCCCGACCGGCCCATCTACCTTATCGACATGGCCGGCGAAATCGCCCACGAGTGGCGCGTCGAGACGACAGTGCAGTCGTACTGCCACCTCCTGCCGGACGGAAACCTGATGCACCCGACGCACGACCGCTCAGAAGTCGCCCGCGGCCCGTTCGGCATCTACGAGCTGGACCCCCGCAGTAACGTGGTGTGGTCCATCCGCTGCCGCACGGACCACGACTTCCAGGTGCTCGACAGCGGCAACCTGCTGATCCACAACATCACCGAGGGCTTCTGCCCGGCCCTGGGGCCGGGGATGAAGCGCCACCCCTACATGGTCGAGGTGACTCGCGACAAGCAGCTCGTCTGGGAGTGGCGCGGCGAGCAGCACCTCGGCGAGCTGGAGGCGCTGCTGTCGCCCGAGGCGTGGGCCCACGTGATGGACCGAGCGGCCGGCCAGTTCGCCTTCGACTGGGCGCACAACAACACGCTCCAGGTCATCGGCCCCAACGCCACGTACGACAACGAGCTGGCCTCCGGCGGGCAGGCGAAATTCGCACCCGGCAACATCGTCTTCTCCTATCGCAGCAACGACGTCATCGGCGTGATCGAGAGGCCGTCGGGCCAGATCGTCTGGGCGTGGGGGCCGGGGGTCATCGACGGCCAGCACAAGCCGCACATGCTCGCCAACGGCAACATCCTGATCTTCGACAACGGGACGCTCCGCGGCTGGTCGCGGGTCATCGAGCTGAACCCGCTGACCGAGCGGATCGAGTGGGAGTACACCGCCGCGCCGAAGGAGTCTTTCCTGAGCCGGTACATCTCGGCCGCCCAGCGCTTGCCCAACGGCAACACGCTGATCTGCGAAGGGGCCAAGAGCCACTTGTTCGAGGTGGCGCCCGACGGGCAGATCGTCTGGGACTTCGTGAATCCTTACGTCAAGGAGGGCACGCCGAATAACATCTACCGCTGCACGCGGTACTCGCCGCAGTACGTCCGCCCCCTGCTGGAGCGGGCGCGGTAAGCCGTGCCTGGGTGCCGAATGAGCGACTCGACCGAAAGAGAAATGGAGGCCCCCCCGCCCCCGAGGCCGGACGGGCCCTATTGGGAGGATCCCGTCTATCGTCACGTCTCGCGCCGGCATCGCGCGGCCACGTCCGACGGGTGCGACGCCGAGGCCGCACGCCTTGACGCGCTCATGCAGCAGCTCGTAAACGCCTCCATGCCCGACGACCTCTACTGGCAGCTTGACGCGGAAGCGAGGGCGGAGCGCAAGAGGCAGCGGCGAGAGCGCAAACGCCAGTCGAAACCGCCGCCGACGCATGAGGCTGTGGCCCAGCGATCGGCCGGGGTCAACGTCGCCGACTTGAAGAAGCGGATCTTCAACCCCCGCGTCTCGCGCGAGAACGTCATCAAAGCCCTGGAGTCGCTGCCGCCGGCCGAGAGAAAGGCGACCATCGCCTCCCTGCCTCCGGGCCTGAGAAGGAAGCTGGGCGGCTACCTCAAAGGCCGAGGGCACTGACCGCGCGCGGTGCCGGCATGGACTTTCTCTTGCGTGAGGCCGCAGCCGCCGGCAACATGCCCGGCGGCCATCGTTTGACGGTTGCAGGATCGCCCCATGCCCGACAGAGAGCAGATCGCCGACGTCGTCGGCCACGCGGAGTCGTACCTGACCGACACGCTGCTGCCCTTCTGGCTCGACCGGTCGCCCGACCGGGAGATGGGCGGCTTCCTGACCTACTTCGACCGCGACGGGCGGGCCACCGGCGAGACGGTCAAGACCTTCCTCATGCAGATCCGCATGCTCTACACGATGGCCAGCGCCCACCGGGCCGGCTATGGCGGCGGGCGGTGCGCCGAGCTGGCCGAAATGGGGGCCGGGTTCATCCTCGACCACTATTGGGACGAGGCCAACGAAGGCTGGATCTGGATCGCCGACCGGTCGGGTGCGCCCGTCCACACCGGCAAGATCGGCTACGGTCAGTGCTTCGCGATCTACGCCTTCAGCGAGTACTTCCTTGCCACCGGCGACCCCCGCGGCCGGGCGGCGGCGGAGCGAACCTATGCCGCCGTCATGAGCCGGATGGCCGATGCCGCACGAGGCGGGTACTACGAGATAATGCTGCCCGACTGGCGTCCGGAGGCCCCCGGCCGGCGCGGCGGCGACCGCAAGAGCATGGACGTCCACATGCACATGATGGAGGCCCTGACCACCCTCTACGAGATGACCGGCGAGGAGGCCCACCGGGCGAGGCTGCTCGAGACGATCGATCTGATCGTCGCCAGGATGCTGCACCCGGCCCACGGCACGGGGTACATACAGTTCTCGCTGGACTTCGAGCCGCTGGCGGCGATCCTGTTCGAGGTCGAGTGGGGCCGCGACGCCGAGCCGGCCGACGGGCTCGCCCGCCCGCTGAACTGCACCTCCTACGGGCACAACGTCGAGTTCGCCTGGCTGCTGCTGCACGCCGCCGACGTGCTGGGCCGGCCGCGGACCGACTACGCCGGCGTCGCCCGGCCGATCTTCGACCACTGCCTCCGCTACGGCATCGACCGCGACTGCGGCGGCGTCTTCGTCGAGGGCCCCCACGACGCGCCCCCGACCGTCACCGAAAAACAGTTCTGGCAGCAGGCCGAGGTGCTGATCGGCATGCTCGACGCGCTGGCCCTCTTCGGCGACGAGAAATACTGGGAGGCGTTCGAGAACGTCCGCGGCTTCGTCTTCGAGAAGTTCGTCAACCTCGCCGGCGGCGGGGAATGGTACGAGAGGCTCGACCGCGCCGGCCGGCCCATCGACGACGCCCTCGGCCACGCGTGGAAGATCAGCTATCACACCGTCCGGTCCATGATCCAGAGCGTCGCGCGGCTGAGGTTGCTGTGCGGTGACGAGCAGTGAGCCGCGCGGGCACGGGGCTTCGAGGAACGGCAGCGATGGACACGCAGGAGAGAGTCCTGACGGCGCTGCGGCGCGAGCAGCCGGACCGCGTCCCCGTCTTCATCTACCTCAACCCGTGGGTCCGGTCGTGGTACTCGGACGATCCCTCCTACGCCGAGCTGCTGAAAGCGTGCGAGAGTCACGCCGACGTGATCTACGACTGGTACTTCCCGATGGGCATGTTCTGCTCGGCGGCCGAGCTTCCGGAGGAATCCCGCGAGCTGCCCGACGGCAAGGTGGAGCGGACAGTGCGAACGCCGGACGGGCCGATAAGCTGCCTGACGGCGCCCGACTGGCGCGGCGGAGGCCTGGTCAAGCGCTGGGTCTGCACTCCCGAGGACGCACGGCGGGTCCTGTCCATCCCATACGTGGCGCCCCGCCCCGACCTGGGCGAGTTCCTCGCCACCCGGTCGCGCCTGGCCGGGCGGGCGGTGGCGCAGTTGACCTTCCCCGACCCGATCTGCATTCTCGGCGACATGGTCGAGCCCGAGGCGCTGGCGACGTGGACCATCGAGCAGCGCCCGCTGCTGCGCGAGATGCTCGACGCGGCGTTCGAGCGGATCCGCGACGCGCTGACCTACTGCCTCGAAGGCGGCGCCGGGCCGATCTACTATTTCAATGGCCCCGAGTACGCGCTGCCGCCGCTCATGTCGCCGTGCGACTTCGACGAGTTCGTGGTCGAGTACGACCGGCGACTGGTGAGCCTGGTTCACGGCTACCCGGACGCCTGCGTGATCATCCACTCGCACGGGCGGGTGAGCGGCTTCCTCGAACGCTTCGCCGCGATCGGCATGGACGGGCTCAACGTGCTGGAGCCGCCGCCGACGGGCGACACCGCGCTGGCCGACGCCAAACGCCGCGTGGGAGACAGGTACTGCCTGATCGGGAACATCCAGTACGACGACATCGCCCGGAAGGACCGGCGGGAAGTGGAGCGCCTGGTCGTCGAGGCGATCGGCCAGGGCGGACCGGGAGGCGGATTCATCCTTTCGCCGTGCGCCTCCCCCTACGAGACGCCCCTGCCGAAAAGGGCCGCCGACAATCTCGCCCACTACCTGCGCATGGGGCGCCGCCACGGGACATACCCGCTTCGCGTGTAGCGCGGGGCGGCTGAGGGTCGAGCATTATGGAGATCATCGAGCCGTTTCACGGAGCCGTCCTGAACCACAGGAATGGGCTGGCCGGGCAGGACTGTCTGACGATACCGGTGCGGGTCGCGGCCGGGGCCGACGACAACGTGCTCGTCAACGGCGCCGCCGCCAGGCGCGCCGGCGCGGAGTTTCAGGCCGAGGTGGCCCTGCGGGAGAAGGAGACGGACATCGTCGCCGTTGCCGATGGCCCGGGCGGTCGCCGGGAGCGGCGAGTCAGAGTGGTCTGGGACCGCCATTCCCGTCCGCGCTACCGCTTCGCCGTTGACGACAACATCTACTTCCTCCGCGACCTCGCCGCCCGCGGCTGCCGATCGCTATTCGACTGCCCTTACCTGGAGATGTTCCGCCGCTTCCACGAGACTTACGCTACGAAGTTCGTGCTGAACCTCTTCCACCGGACGCGCGAGGGCGACTTCGACCTCACGCGGTTCCCCGACCGCTACAGGGGCCAGTGGGCCGACAACGCTCACTGGCTGAAGCTGGCGTTTCACGCGTATCAGGAGTTTCCCGGCCGGCCATACCAGGACGCGGACCCGGCCAAGCTCCTCGCCGATCTGGACGAGGTGGCCGAGCAGGTCGTGCGCTTCGCCGGCGAGGAGGCGTACTCCCCGACGACGGTCATCCACTTCGCCATGATCCGCCCCGAGGCCGTGAAACACCTGGCTCGCCGCGGCGTGAGGGCGCTGAGCACCCACCTGCACCGAACCGAGGGAGGCTGGGACATCAACTACCAGCTCGACGACGCCAGGTCGCGGTACCTGCTGGCCCACGACGCCCTGCGCGACTTCGAATCGGGCGTGACATTCTCCAACATCGACGTGGTCTGCAACGAAACGCCCCCCGAGCAGGTGGCGCCCGTGCTGGAGCGGGTGGCGGCGGACGCGAACACGGCCGAGATCATCGACCTGTTAACGCACGAGCAGTACTTCTGGCCGTTCTACCAGAATTACCTGCCCGACCACGCCGAGCGGGTGGAGGCGGCCATCCGCTGGGTGACGCAGCGCGGCTACGAGCCGGTGTTCTTCCACGAGGGACTGCTCGGCGGCCAGGAATGGGACTGAGTGCCGCGGGCGGCGGGCGGGAGGTCATCCGGGAAATCCTGCACGGATCTAGACTTGACGAAAACCCCGTTCTGCGTTATTTTGTCAAGAGGGAGTTGGCTTCGTTCTTGCACAGATAAAGGAGGACGCTTATGAACCGGTTGACGCTGGTCGCCGCCCTCGTGTTGTCGCTTGTGCTGGTTCCCGCTCTCTCAGAGGCCACCACCTGGGACGTCTCGACCTTCTCGGCCCTGCGCACCGCCACGATGAACGCCAATCCCGGCGACCAGGTCGTCATCGCCCCGGGGCAGTACCACGTGACCAGCCCCCTGTACTGCACACGGGCCGGTGTCACCTTCCGCGGGGCCACCGGCAACCGCGACGACGTGGTGCTGCACGGCAACGGCATGAACGTGGAGAGCGGCCCGTTGGAGGGTTTCTGGACGGCCAACGACGGCATCCAGCTCCGGGACCTGACCATCCGGGGCTTCTACGACCACGGCATCCACGTCTCCAACAATCCCAGCGGCAACCTGGCCGACAACGTGGTCATCTCCAACGTCAAGATCCAGAACTGCGGCGAGCGCTACATCAAGGGCTCCGGCGGCGGCACCTCCAATAACGTGCTGATCGAGAACGTGCACTTCCTCCAGAATGAGACCTGGTTGCCGCACACTGGGCATGACCTCAACTACGTTGGCGGCATCGACGCCATGCACACCAGCAACTGGACCATCCGCGACTGCCGCTTCGAGGGCATCATGGGCGCCGCCGGCGGGGCGCGCGGGGCCATCTTCCTCTGGCAGGGCTGCACCAACGCCCTCATCGAGCGGAACGTGATCGTCGACTGCGCCGAGGGCATCGACCTGGGCAACGGCTACAACCCCGACAGCATCTACCACGCCGAGGACGCCCTGGTCCGCAACAACTTCATCGGCTGGGGCGGCGGGGACAACCGGGCCGTGCAACTGGGCTTCACCCAGAACATCGAGTTCTATAACAACACGATCTATACCGACGCCAACTACAACCGCACCGTGCATATCTACGACAGCTCGACCGTGCCCAGCAGTAACGTGGTGCTCGAGAACAACCTCATCCGGGGCGGAATCATGGATACCTCCACGGGGGGTGCGATTCTGATCAACAACCTCACCGGCGCGATCCCGCAGGCGAACTGGTTCGTCGACCCCCTGGCCAGCGACCTGCACCTGACGGCGCTGGCGACGGGGGCCATCGATCAGGGCTTGCCGCTGGCGAACGTGCCGGAGGACTATGACCGCCAGATCCGCCCATACGGCCTGGCTCCGGACATCGGGGCCGATGAACTCATCCCCGAACCGGCCACGCTGGCCCTGCTGGCCCTGGGCGGCGTGGCCCTCCTCTGCCGCAAGCGCGGCTACGGAGCGTAAACGTTGATCCGGCGGAATCCATGGCCCTGGGCGAGACGCTCGCAATAGGTGTACAGACCGAGCGTGCCGGCTTACCTTCTCGGCCCTGCGCAACGCCACGATGAACGCCAATCCCGGCGACCAGGTCGTCATCGCCGCGGGGCAGTACCACGTGACCAGCAACCTGTCCCTCCCGAAAACCCCATCCGGCCAATAAGGCGTGCCCCGGCGGACTTGATAGCCCATCGGACGGCGCATGCGGCCCGCAGAGACGGTGAAGGGACGGAAAGGCACAACGATCAACGGCCACATACCGCCAGCGTTTGCTTAGTCGGCGAGAGTTATTTCAGTTTCTCGCGCGCCTTCTGTTGAGGTGACGCGACTATATGCTGGAAGCTGATCAGCATCCGATCGAAACGCAACCGCCTTGAGCATGAACGGACAGACATTATCGCAACTTGTCAGGTCGGCCCGCGAGGGCAACCTTGAAAGCTTCGGTCTGCTGTATGAGCGGTATTATGCAGCCATGGTCGGTGTTGCCTATTCGCTGCTGGGCGATCGCCACCTCGCCGAGGATGCCGCTCAGGAGGCGTTCGCGTCGGCCTGCGGGGACATCGCGCGGCTGAAGCGGCCCGAGAAGTTCGCAGGCTGGCTCAGGCAGATTTGCAGAAACGTTGCGATAGACATTGTCAGGTCCCGCGCCCGTGGAGCGGCTGTCGTCAAGAACCTGTCGCCCCCAACGGCGAACGACGCAGACGGTCGGCCCGGCGAGGCTGTCCGGCGGGCTGTGATGGAACTCCCCCCACGAGGCAGGGAGGTGGTGCTGCTGCACTACTTCAGCGGCCTATCGTACGGGCAGATCGCCGAGACGATTGGCGGTTCGGTCCATTCGGTTCGAGGCAGGCTATTTCGAGCAAGGCGAGAACTCGCGGCGAAGCTAAGCCGCGAAGGCACCTGCGGGAGCCAGCTATGAGACGGTATGAAGATGACAAAGAGTTGGATGGCGAGTTGGCAAGGGCATTGGGCTCTTCCAGGCCAAAGCCGGAGTTCAGCCAGTGGTGCCGCGAGCATCCACAGGCTGTCGAGATGCTGAGAACGTCGGCTTCTCGCAACGGCCGGGGCGACGCGGCACAACAGGTTATCCCAAGTCGGCGCGGCCACAGAACAATCACAGGAAGGGTATTCACCATGAAACGCATATCACGATTAGCGGCAGCAATCATCATCGCAGCCGTCGCAGGGACGGCAGCGTTCCTTACACTCGGTAACGGCGGGACCTCTATCGCCTGGGCGGATGTGCAGGAGCAAATCCGCAACGCCCGGACCATGACACTTAAGGCGACCATGGAAATGGAAGGCATGCCTAAATGGATGGAGAAGGCAGGCTTGGCCAACATGGAGATGAAGATGATGTTCAAGTCCCCAGGCTTGATGCGCCAGGAAATGGCGATGGGCCCTTCAAAGAGCATCACGATTATGGACAT
>CBFCZU010000003.1:0-53794 GCA_965602635.1 uncultured Planctomycetales bacterium
TTCGCGTGGCTTGCGGCTCAAAACAGGAAATGCATTGTGCTACAAGGACTTACGGATTTCGGGCCCGTCGCGAAACGTTCCGTTTTGTTCCGGAGTTTTCCGAAACTTTCCGTTTCGTTCCGTTTCGTTCCGAAGTTTTCCGTTTCTTTCCGCCTGTTGCCCGTTGCCTGTTGCCTGTTGCCTATCAAGTTCGCGTGGCTTGCGGCCCAAAACAGGAAATGTCTTGTCGGACAACGACTTACGCATTTCGAGGCGGTTGCGAAACGTTCCGTTTCTTTCCGAAACTTTCCGAAACTTTCCGTTTCGTTCCGTTTCGTTCCGCTCTGCTGGGCCCCTTTCCGCTGGATTCGGTCTGGTCCCCGCCCTTTCCGGCGTGTCTGGGCCTACGGGCCTCCTTCGCCATCCTGCTTCGCCAAGAACCGGCTTCGGAGGCCTGAGCCGGCGCGAGTCGCCCGACCGGGGTGCCGTGGCCCACAACTCGTTTTCTCTACGCCAGAAGCGCAAAGCTGGTATAATCACGGTACAGGAGAAGAACGCCTGCAGTTCGCGCCGGCACCGGCCGACGGCAGGCTCAGTGACATGCCATTCAGGAGGTCGTGGAGATGAAATGTCTGGCCAGGTTGATTGTCTTGGCGTCTGTCGTCGTGCTGGCCTGCGGGCAGACGGTTCTTGGCACCACGTACATTGTGAGCTCGGTCGATCAACTGAGAAACACGATGAACAACAGCGCCAGCCCGGGCGACACGATACGCGTCATGCCGGGCAACTACAACAGCCGGCTGTGGGTCAGCGGCGTCCACGGCACCCCCGGGAACATGATCAACGTCATCGCCCACGATCCGGCCAACCGGCCCGTCTTCTCGTCGGATAGCACCGGGTGCTTCACGCTCAACGATTGCTCCTACATCATGGTGGACGGGATCATCGCCGAGCACGGCGGGACGCCGACCCAGGATGCCAACAACATAGAGTTCCCGTTGTCAGACCACATGATCATCAAGAACTCCGTTTCCCGTGACATGGACCACAACGGCAACTCGGACGCGTACAAGTTCGCTCAGTCCAACAACATCCTCATGTATAACTGCGTTGCCCAGAACTGGGCCGACGGCGGCGCGGGTGTGGACGGGATGGTCTCCAACTCGAGCCTGTTCATGCGCAACACGATCACCTTCCCGACTCTGCCGGACTACGCCGGCGCCATCGGCATCATGCCCAAGGGCGGCGCCTACCACCACGGGATGTACAAGAACCACTTCATCGACGGCAGCAGCCGGGCGATATGCTTCGGCGGGTCGGGCGGCGCGGCCGGGCCGGAGATCTACGACTCCGTGGCCATGGGCAACCTGATGGAGGCCGGCGAGGCGGCAGTGGCGTACGTCTCCAGCGAGGACTGCGAATTCTCTTACAACACGGTCATCAATCCCGAGAAGTTCGTGATGCGAATCCTGAAGGAAGGCGCCGTCGGCGCCAGCGACTGCACCTTCAAGCGGAACATCATCGAATACGGCAACGTGACAGTGCAGAACATCGGCCCCGGCAACGACCCCGCCTCGTTCACCTACCAAGAGAACTACTGGTACAAGTGGACGAACCCTGGCGCCAGCATCCCCACGCTTGCTTCGCCGGAGATCGACCCCGCCGGCGGCGTCGACCCGCAGTTGGACTCCGACGGCCGGCCGCACTACGCGGGCGCTAAGGAGTACGGCAGGTATGCCCCGGAGATGGAGTCCGAGTTCGAGCAGCACGTCCCCTGGTTCCAGTGGGCGTGGGACGAGGCGCAGGCCTTCGAGCCCAAGGCCGAAGCGGGCGGGCTTTACCGCGTCGGGCCGGGCGGGTCCGTCAGGTTCGACGGCAGCGCATCCTACGCCGGCGTCGGCTCCTACGGCCCCCACGCCATCGGCAACTACCTCTGGGACATCGACTGGGACAGCGACTTCGACGACGGCGTCGGGCAGACGGTTGACCTGACCCACGCCGCCCTGGCCGGCATGGGCCTGGGCAGCGGAGAGCACACCGTCGAGCTGGCCATCTCGGTGGCGAACGAATACAACACGATCTGGGACTGGGGCTTCGCCCAGCTCGACATCGTGGACCTGCCCGGCGACGCCGACGGCGACGGGCTGGCCGACGGGCTGGACTACATCGCGTGGTCCAACAGCTACCCCCTGGCCGACGTGGACTGGATCGGCGGCGACTTCAACGGCGACCGCATCGCCGACGGGCTCGACTACATCATCTGGTCGAACAACTACTCCGTCCCCGGCGCGCCTGTGCCCGAGCCGGGCGTGTGCATGCTGCTGGCCGTCGGCGCGCTGCTCGGCGGCGTGAGGAGGCGGCGGGCGGCCCGGTGAACTAGCCCGGGCCCTTGCCCGGAGCGGGCTCGTCAGGTTCGTCCAGCGGGATGCCGGCCTCGATGCTGTCGTCCACCGCCAGCCTGATGTTGTGCAGCTGAAGGGTCGTGCCCGTGATACGCGTCAACTGGACCAGGGCGTTGTGGTAGGAGACCCTGGCCTGGATTTCCGCCCTCTGCGCCCTGGCCACGCTCTCCTGGGTCTGAAGCTTGAGCTGGAGGAACACGGGCGTCAGGCGCTCTGTCTTCTTCTCGAGCACGTCGAGGGCCTTCAGTTGTAGTTGTGACGCCTTCACGGCCGCCGCCTGGGCGTTCATCTCATCGAAGGTGGTGCGGATCTCCCTCACCGCCTCCCTGACGGCCACCGCGACCTTGTCGGCCATGTCCCGCATCTCGGTGACGGACTTGAGGCGCCGCAGCCTCTGCCCCCGCAGGGCCGCCCTGGCGGCGCGGTTGCCCAGAGGGATCTCGAAAGTCAGCCCGACGGTATGGTCCAGGAAGTGGCCGCGGAGCATGTCGTTGACGCCCTTCTCTCCGTGCCTGTTGAGCCCCTGGAGCCCGACGGACGCGACGAGGTTCAGCACGGGCAGGGTCTCGTTCCGGGCCACGCGCACGTTCACGTCGGCGGCGGCGATGCCAAGCCGCGCCTGCTCCAGCAGGGGGTTGTGCCGAAGCGCGCTGACCAGTTGGCTGGCGACGTCGATGGTCACCGGCTTGGCGACGGGCAGGTCGGTGGGCTTGACGCCGCAGCCGTTGGCAATCCCGATCCGCTCGTCCGCCAGGAGGCGGGCCAACTGGTCCTGCATGTTGTCCGCCGTCGTCCGCGACCGTATCAGCAACGCCCGGCGGGAGTGGACGGCCGCCTCCGTCTGCTTGATCACCACCTCCGTCGCGTCGATCTTCCTGCGCTTCTTGACCCGGTCGAGGGTCTCGACGGTCCTGTCGAGCAGCTCCTGCTGAATCCGCACATCCTCCCGCGCCTGGACGAGCGTCCAGTAAAGCGACTGGACCTGTGCGACGATCTCCTCGACCTTGTCGCGGAACTGTGCGCGGCTGGCCTTGTGGTTCAGGCGGGCGAGGTGGAGGGCCGCCAGGTTGTAGTCCCTGCCCGCGCGCCGCAGCAGCGGCTGGGTGACCTGCAGCGTGGTGATCGATTCGTATCGGGGGTCGGGCAGGGTGAAGGGGCTGTTGTCCGAGTGCCGGGTCAGGCTCCAGCTCAGCTCCGCCACGCCGCCATGGACGTTCGTGTTCCGCACGCCGACCTTGACCGGCACGGTCCGGCTCTGCGAGGCAGCCAGGGCCGTGGGGCTGCGGCGGTCGCTCCTGGTGTGGGAGGACTCGCCGAAGAGGACGTAATCGAATGCGGCCGCGGCCTCGATCATCTGCTGGCGCGAGATGGCCGGGTCGAACCCCACCACGCCTATCTCCAGGCTGTTGGCGAGGGCAAGCCGGATCGCCTCGTCGAGCGAGAGATGAACGGCGCCTCTGCCGCCCTTGGGGTCCTTGACGATCTTCAGCGGCGCGACCGCCCTGCCGGGCGCGGGCCGGAGCAGGTCCAGCCCGTCCTCACCGGCTCGCGGCTGGGGCGAGTTCTTGAGGACCGCTTCCTGGTACCTGGTGAGCAGGTCAGGGTCGATTCGGCCCGGGCTCACGCAGCCGGCCAGGGCCAGGACCGCCAGCCCGCACGCGGCGGCGATCGCCCCTCCCACGAGACTTGTCATGGGCATCCGCTTTAGCATGGTTTGCCCCTTCTGTTGGGGAACGGGATCTTCGCAGCGCGGGGAGGCACCTTCGGCACGACAACCGCGGAGGAAACGAGAAACCCACAATCGTCCATGACAGGCTCACGCCTCCGTGCTGCTGTCGCCGCGCCGGGGCGTCCCGGGCGGCGGGCGCACTTGACCATTGCAATCGGCCCGCTGCCCCTCATAATCATCGGCGAGCAGGGCATCAATATAGGAACCAAAATGATGGCACAGTTGGAGAAGGTTTTCAAGGCCTATGACGTCCGCGGAATCTACGGAACAGAGATCGACGAGGATCTGGCCTGGAAGATCGGGCACGCGGCCGGGCAGTTTCTCCGCAGCCTCCTGAGCGGCTACGACCGCGGACAAGCCAGCGCGAACCGAATAGTCGTCGGGCGGGACATGCGCCCGCACAGCGAGCCCCTGGTCAGTCACCTGATCGAGGGCGCCCTGGCCGGCGGCGTCTCCTGCGTGGACGTGGGAATGGTGGACACGCCGATGGTGACTTTCGCGGTGAACCACCTGGGCACGTGCGGCGGCATCCAGGTCACGGCTTCGCACAACCCCATGGAATACAACGGGTTCAAGATTTCCGGGCAGAAGGCACGCCCTGTGGGCGAGGACACGGGCCTCAAGGAGATCCAGCACATCGTCTCGACCTTGCGGCGGACGCCGCCGCCGTCCGAGCTGTCCACGGCCGTCCACAAGGTGGACCTCTGGTCCGAGTACCGCGACCACGTGCTGAGCTTCCTGAAGGTCACACGGCGGCTTCGGGTCGTGGCGGACGCGTCCAACGGAATGGCCGGGAAGATGATGCCGGCCATATTCGACGACACCGACGTTGACCTGGTCCCGATGAATTACGAGATCGGCAAGGGCTTCGCCCATCCGCCCAACCCGCTGATCGACGCGCACCTCAAGCAGCTCCGCTCGGCCGTCGAGAAGGAGAAGGCCGACTTCGGCATCTGCTTCGACGGCGACGCGGACCGCTGCATGTTCGTGGACGAGCTGGGGCAGATCGTCCGCTGCGACCACATGACCGCCCTGCTGGCGCAGCATTTCCTCAGGCTGCATCCGGGCTCGACGGTCGTGTACGACCTCCGCAGCTCGCGATCCGTCCCCGAGGAGATACGCGCAGCCGGGGGAGTGCCCAGGCGCGAACGCGTCGGGCACGCCTTCATAAAGAAGGCCCTGCTGGACACCCACGCCGTCTTCGGCGGCGAGTTGAGCGGGCACTTCTACTTCCGCGACAACTTCAACGCCGACTCGGGGGCGATCGCGTTCGCCGTGGCGGCCTCGGTAATCTCCGCCTCGGGCCAGACCCTCAGCGAGCTGATCGCGCCGCTGAAGCCGTACGTGCAGACCGGCGAAATCAACTTCGATGTGTCGGAGAAGCAGCAGAAGATGGACGAGCTCGCCGAGAAGTTCTCCGACGCCGAGATCGACCGCCTCGACGGCGTCACCTGCCAGTACGATGACTGGTGGTTCAACGTTCGCGCGTCGAACACCGAGCCGCTGCTGCGGCTGAATCTAGAGGCCAAGAACAAGAAACTGCTGGACAGCAAGTTTGCGGAAGTCCGAGCCATCCTGGGCGAGCCGATCGAGGAATAGCACGGGCGGGCGATGGCTTCGCCTCGCCGCGGCGACCGTCGCGGTTGCCCTGTTCGGGGCGATCCTCACCGGCGGAGGGCAGCCCCCGAGCGGCGCGACCAGCCTTCCAGCCGATCCGCCCGTCGCCGGTCAGCGCGCGATCTGCTTCCCCCCCGCCCAGGGCGCCAAGCCGAAGACCTTCGCCGCCGGCGGCATCGTCATCTGGAGCGACGCGCCCGTCAACGGCCGGGAGCTGGTCGCCCACCTCCAGAAGGTGCGCAGGCACCTTCGATCGGCCGTCGCCGCCACCCAGCCGGCAACCGCCAGCATGCCCGCGGACAATGACCGCCGCCCGGTGGCACTGGCCGTTTACAGGACGAGGCGGGACTACCTGCGCCTATGGAAACGCGTGGGCGCGCACTACCGCGGGCGGTTCGGGGCGATCGCCGCCGAGGGATACTCCTACCGCGTCTTCTGCGCGACCAGCTACGACTCGCCCGAGGCGTTCGCAAAGCGCCGCCCGGTCATCTGCCACGAGTTCGCCCACGTGTGGCTGTACCAGACCCACGGCCTGAGGAACGACGGCAACTGGCTGACCGAGGCCATGGCCAACGCCGCGCAGTTGCACTTCTTCCCCGACTCCGGCGACCGCGCCGACTTCCTGCGCTGGATGGACGCCGGGAAGATGATCCCGCTCAAGCGCCTGATGAGCATGCCGCGGATCGCATCGAGTGACTACTGGCAGGCCGCCACGCTGGGCGAGCTGCTACTGCTGCGCTACCGCGACAAGCTCCCGGCCGTGATCCAAGCGTTTAACCGGGGCGACTCGGCCTATGCCATCGTCACGAAGGTCCTCAAGACCGACCTGGCGACGTTCGAGCGGCAGTGGGCCGATCACGTCCGCCGCTCCGCTCGCCCGGCGACCACCAGGCCGAGATAGATGACCGGGCGTCAGGAACAAAGACTTCTGGTTGTGGTACACTGTGACAGAGAAAGAAGGATTCGGTTAATCAGCGCTCGCCTGGCCACCAGGCGGGAGCGGCGTCAATATGAAGAAGAAGGCTGATAAACGGGAGACGATTCGGGAAGAGTATGATTTCTCGAAGGGTGTTCGGGGCAAGTACGCCCAGCGCTTCAGCGAAGGCACCAACCTCGTTCGTCTGGACCCCGACTTGTGTGACGTTTTCCCCGACTCCGAGTCGGTCAACCGGGCCCTGCACGCCATTGCGGACATCATGCGGTCGCGCTGACGACTCCCGCCCCACTCGCCCGGTCTGCCCCACGGATCATCAGCGTTTCAGGGACGGCACGCGCATCTCGATCCGCTCGTCGTGGGGCTTGTCGTCGCAGCGGACGACGTATTCACATGCCAGGTCGTTGGTGACGTGGCGGTGGCTCTTCAGTCGCCGTCCGACGCGCGGGTCCACCTCGTACCAGAAGTGCTCGATCTCGAGCGGCGCCGGCGGCGGATCGCCCGCCGGGACGTAGTGCCCGACAACGCGGAAGCCGTTGGCGCCATGCTTGGCCGAGAAACGCACGTAGGCCTTGGGCGAGCGGCCCGAGAGGCGGCCCTGGGCGGATATCCCGAAGTGCCAGCCGTTGGGGTCAACCACGATCTCGCGCCCGGCGATGGTCTCCCAAGGACCCTCGGGCGAATCGGCGATCTCGATCTTGGCCGGCGTGCCGTCGTAGGCCGCATCGCCCTTGCGCCCCTCGACGATCGCCAGGGCGGACAGCCAGGCCATCGTCCCGCCGCCCGGGGCCGACACCTCGTATGTCGCCTCCCATGGCCTCGACGGATCCTCCGGCGTCAGCCGCTTCCACGAGGCCGGGTCGTGGCAGAGATTCGCCGTGGCGAAGGTGAGCCCGGCCCAGTGCTCGTCGTCGGTGGCCGAGTCGATCGCGATCGTCCGCGTGCTGAGCCCATGCCGGTCGCCGCCGTGCACACGCATGCGGTTTTCGCCGGCGTTGCGCAGGCCCGGCAGCGAATGCGGGGAGACCATGAACCACATCCGCGTCTCGAAATCGCGCAGCGTCGCGCCCTTGCCCTCCAGCACGAGGCGCAGCCGCAGGCGATAGCGGCCGTCGGCCAGTGAGGTGAAGTCGAGCTTGCAATCAACCTTCCCGGTCTGCCCTTCGGACGACCATAGCGGCTGCCATTGCTCGGACATCTCGGCGGCGCCCTCGACGCGGGCGCTTGCCCCCTCGGGCAGCTCGAACCCGGCCGCCAGGAGCGCCCCGTTCACCGAGGGCACCCGCCCCATCGGGTCGGCGATGCCGCAGTAGATGTATGGGGACTCGAAGGCGAAGATCGCGCTACCGGCCGGGCCCTGGCAGATCAGGCCGTCGGCGGTCTGCGATAGTCCCTCGACCGCGTCGGCGCCCAGCTCGACGTCGCGGAAGTCCCTCGACAGGCATGGGGCGTAGCGGAAGTAGCCGTTGCCCCACTGCCGCCGGGGCCAGAACCGCTCGGTCGGGCCCTCGGGCCCGGTCTCGCCGGGCCAGCGGGCGTACGTCTGCGGATAATACGGGAAGACCACCCACCGCCCACGATTGTGGAAGTAGCGGACCATCTCCTCGCCCGGGCGCAGGCGGTAGTCCATCGAATGCAGCCGCTCTTCCAGCAGGTCGGGGTACTCCGGCGGCGACTCGTACAGCCTCGCGAAGCTCTCGGGCAGCCTGTCCGGGAAGTGGTACGGGAAGGACGGATTGGGCTGGTCGCTGACCAGCGTCGGGTCGCGATAGGTGTCCTCGCGCGAGGCTACGGTGTCCTCGTCCGGCGGGCGGAGGCGGTGGAACATCTGGATGTCGGCGTCGTAGTAGTGCCACTTGCCGTCGTAGAAGACCTCCGTGCCCTCGTGGCCGCGGATGTTGGCGATCCGCGACTCGAACCCCGCCGCCCGGCAGAGCATGCCCAGCACGTGGGCGTGCACGTGGCAGATGGTGAACCCGTAAACGTTGAAGACCTTCAGCGGATCGAAGGTGTCCCGGTGCCACGGCAGCTCCTGGGCAGGGAAGTAGTGGAATATGCCCAGGTCGTGGTCCACCATGACCTGCCAGAGGGCGATGGCCAGCTCCTGGCCGCTCTTGCCCGCGAAGCGCGGGCTGTTGACGAGGTTATCGAGGGTCGAGAAGTCCGGCACGTGCTCGGAGACCACCCACGGCGTGTAACGCATGACTTCTTCTCCTTGGCGATCACGGGCTTGCCCGTTTCACATCCACACAGACCAGCTCGCCCTCGTGGCTGCGGCAGAAGACCGTTCCGCCGACCAGCACCGGCGGTGTCCAGCACTTGCCGGAGAGGACCTTCGCGCGGGCGAGCTGCTTGTAGCCCTCGGCCGAGGCCGCCGCGACGATCAGCTCGCCGGATGTCGTCAGGATGACGAGCTTCCCGTCGGCGGCCAGGAGAGAGCCCTTGAGCCTCGTGGCCCACTTGACCTTCCCGGTGGCGAACTCAATGCACTTGAGGCTGCTTCTTCCTCTCCGCACGTCCCCGTCGAAGCCGTAGAGCATCCCGCCCAGCAGTACGCAACTGCTGAAGTGGTTGTTCATCTCATCGTTCTTCCAGACGGCCTTGGCCGAGTCGCCCTCGAACTTCAGGACGGCGCAGCCGGCGGAATAGGCCGACGAGATGAAGACCCTGTCGCCGGAGAAGATCGGATCGGCGCAGTTGTTGGGGAAGCTGGGCACCCAGGGATGCCGCCAGAGAACCTTCCCGTCGGCCAGGGTGGCGGCGACGATCTCCCTGCCGCCCATCAGGGCGACGCACTGCCGCTCGCCCGCCCGGAACAGCACCGGCGAGGAGTAAGCCGCTCCGCCCCGTGATTCGACCTGCCAGACGACCTTCCCGGTTGCCTTGTCGAGGGCCACCCCACCTTTGCCGGCATTGAGGACCAGCAGCTTGCCCACCACCAGGGGCGAGCCGGCCAGCCCCCACCTGGCGGGGCGGAGCTTCATGTCCTTCTGGACGTTCTTCGACCACTTGGGCTTTCCGGTCATCACGTCAAGCGACATGATGTGCCCGGCGCGGCTGAAGGCGTAAGCCGCATCCCCGTCCAGCGTGGGGGTGGCGCGCGGGCCCGGGTGCGACCGGCCAGTCTCGCAGCGGTAGGGATGCTTCCAGATCACCCGGCCGGTGTCGGCGTCGAGGCAGTACACCGTGTCGATACCCTTGGCGTGGCCCATGGTGTACACGCGCCCGTCGCGGACGGAGACGGACGAGAAGCCCACCCCCACCCGGGCCTGCCAGAGCCGTTTGGGGCCCTCCTTTGGCCAGTCGGTTCGCCAGCCGGTCTCCCGGGAAATGCCGTTGCGATCCGGGCCCCGCCAGTGGGGCCAACTGGCATCGGGACGGGGAGCCTTCGCCCCAGCCAGGCAGACCACGCCGGCGGCAGGCAGACACAAGACGGCGAGGGCGGCCAGGAGTCGGCGAGCCGCCCCGCCTGCCGGCGGGCTCGTGCGGATGTCAGGTGCGGGGATCGGGTAATTCTCTCTCGACACAACCATCCTCCCAAAAACTGGTGACGGCCCGCCCCGCTTTCCGGGCATCGGGGGCGGCGGGGCGACCAGTGTAGCGGTACACGTGCCATCGTTGGCCCTCAAAAACACGCTCAAGCCGCTCGGATTGCTCCAGGGCCCGCTGCAGGGCACGGCGGAAGCCGGGCGAGCCTTCCGTCATGTCCATCACCGCCACGGACGCATCCGCGGCGTCGAGGGCGCCGTCCTCTTCCGTCGACGGCCTGACGACGCGCCGCTCGGTTAGGTAGTGAATGATGCTTATGTCGTCGCCCAGCACCGCAATCCGCCCTTCCGGCGGGCACAGCTCGCGCAGAAGCTCAGCCACGGGCAACAGCTCGGCGTGCCGGCCGTGGCGGATCACGTCGTAGTACCGCGGCGTGTGGCTGAGGTAGCTGTAGTACGTCGCATTGCGGAGCAGCCGCGGGGCGTTGAATCCCACGGCGAACACAACGAACGCCGTGGCGGTGATCAGGGGCGCCAGCCGGCGGGGACGTCTCTTCACGCGCCACGCAACGACCCACGTGACCGCCATAAGCCCCTCGATGGTCAGGTAGGCGATGAAGGGCAGGACCGGCAGCAGGTAGCGGGACCGGACGGCGTTGGCGCCGCCAACCACGGCCAGGCCGGCCACGTTCAGGACCACACAGGCAATGGGCATCCTCCGCCCGCGCGTCCACGAGAAGGCGCCGCCAATGACCAGGCACGCCGTTGCCAGGAGACCGAAGACGATGAAGCCCTTCTGCCCCGTCAGCATCTCGGCCATCGCGTAGGGAAAGGCCGCCAGGCCCTGGCCTAGCTGGCGGAGCATGTCCAGCACGGCCAGGTCCTGCAGCGACCTGGCGTACAGTGGCGTGGTCTCGGAGACGTGCATTCCCAGGAGATAGAACAGCCCCACGCTCCCGGCCGCGACCGCCAGCAGTCCGCAGCCCAGGATGATGAGCCTCTTGCGGGAGATCCTCTCGGTGCGGTCCAGCAGCAGCCCGATGGCCATTGGCCCCACCGTCATCACGCCCGGTATGCGGACAGTCAGGGCGCCGACCGCCAGGGCGGCTGCGGCCAGCAGCCACCACGGGCTCCCGCCGCGGGCCCGCAGGGAGGCGCAGACGGCCGCCCAGAACAGCAGCGCGAAGGGGGCGTCGGTGAGGATTCGGTGGCAGCCTATGTAATAGGTGTACGAGAAGGCGCAGCACAGCGCCGCCGCCAGGGCCATCCGCGGGCTGGTCAGCCGGCTCATCGCCCGGTAGGCGAGCGCCACCGCGGCCATGCCGCAGACGGCCATGAAAAGGTTCGGCGCCCAGTACCCGCCGCCGAACATCAGCCGCAGGGCGGCCAGCATGATCGGCAGCCCTGGCGTGACGATGTTGGACGTCTCCCCGTTGAACTGATATCCCTGCCCGCCGGCCAGGGACCGGGCCAGCGTCAGGTACATCGCGCTGTCGGGGCTGGGCCACCACTTGCCGGTGACGCCGACCAGGTAGATCAGGGCGATGCACCCCGCCGCCAGGAGCAGGTGGCGTCTGCGCGGCGGAAAGGCGTCCAGCCGACCGGCTGGCGGAGGTGAGGCTTGAGAGTTTGTCGCCTTATCGGCCATTAAGCCACCGCGGTCTCCGCGGCCCCAGGCGGGCCGAGACCGTGAGTAATTTATGGTCGCCCCCGGGCAGTTACAAGCATGGCGGGCGTCTCGGGTCGGGCAGGCAGCGCCGGCTATGTCGTCGCACCGGCCTCAACGCCCGGGCCGGCGGGCGGCAGGCAGCGCCAGATCACATAACCGGCCAGGGCCAGAATCACGTCCGCAAGCGTCTGGACGAGCCGCATCAACACGGCGGCCAGCGCCGCGCCGGCAGGGCCGATTACAGGGGCGAGGATGAGCATGAGCAGCCCCTCCTGGACGCCCAGCCCCGCCGGGGCGAAAAAGGCCACGAACCCGGCGATGCTGGCAATGACGATCGCGCAGGTGAAGATTGGCAGCGACCAGACGGGCGCGGCTGCGATCGATCGGCCCATCAGCCAGTAGCCGACCCCCAGGACCAGGAACTGCCCCAGCATCACCGCCACGGGCGGGAGGTAGTCGCGGGCCTTGGGCAGCGAGGCAAGGGGCTGATACCGCAGCGCCCGCAGCAGGCGGTTGCCGACGGCGGCGAAGACCCGCGGATGGAGGCAGACCGCCCCCGCCGCCAGCAGCAGCAGGCACCACAGCCAGGCCATCGGGAGCACCCGGGCGACCGGCTCCCAGAGTGTCAGGGGAATGGCCACCATGATTCCCAGGATGACCGAGAGGCCGTCGATGATGAAAACGGTGCTGACCGCCGCCTGCCCGGCAACGCGGTAGCGGCGCAGCAGCACCACCATGCCGATCACGTTGCCGACCTTGCCGGGCAGGTACTTGGCGACCTGTGCCACCCACACCGAGGTCATCATCGGCACCCACCCCGGAAACGGGCAGAAGCGCCCCAGCAGCAGGCCGTAGTACACGAACGCCATCGCCTTGGCGGCCAGCACGGCCGCCGCCGCCAGCGCCAGCGTGGGGACGTCAACGCGAAGCTCGCCCCAGGAGACGTCGGCGAACTGCCTGGCCAGCGCCCGGGCGACGAAAAACAGCACCGCCAGGAAGACGAGCCACTTGGCCAGCGTGGCAAGGACGGCCTTCGCCCCGCTGGGTCGCGGGCTGCGAGAGGATGGGGCCGGCGTTTCCGGCATCGGTCGCCACCGTGAACAGGAGCGCCTCGGGCCGCTCAGTTGAAGAATTTCTCGTACAGCAGCGGGGAAACCAACCTGAGCCGGGTGGCCGCCTTTATCAGCGGCCGGGCGGCCCTGAGCATCGGGTAATACGTCCGGTAGTCATGAAGCGTCCGCCGCGGGGATTGCATGATCTCGTCAAACTGGCCCTGCGAGAGGCCGAGCCTGTCGATGCAGTGCTTGACGGCATCGGCTTCTATGGGAGGGGGCTCCTGAAGCTCGGCCAGGGCCTGGTCACGCGCCATCAGGCCCGAACGTATCTGGGCCGAGAAGCCGATCTTCCGCTTGTCTATCCCGAACTTCCGCCACTGGAGGTACGAGAGCACGAAGTGCGTGTACACGGACTCGCAATGGTGCCCCCCGTAGTACGTCCAGTCCAGCTCTCGCTCCAGGATCCCGCGCGCCCTTTCCTTGCTGTAGTCGAAGTAGTTCAGGAACGGGACGACCTTGATGCGCTTGAGGTACGTGTACCACAGGAACCGCGACATGGTGAGATTTGGGAAGCTCTTCAGCCGCCCGCCAGGCCCGTGGACCCTGTAAACGTCGTTGATGTACCTGCTGTCCAGGTAGGACCAGCCCAGGGGGGCGACGCCCTCGGTGCGGAAGGAATGGCCGTTGAGTACAAACCTCACGCCTTCCTCGGCGGCCACCTGATGCAGCGTGGCGTGAATGGCCATGTCCGAGGGGGCCTCCGCGTCCGGGACCGAGGCCTTGAGAAAGGCCACCTGGAGGGCCCGGTACTCGTCCCAGTCGCAGTGAGTCTCCCTGAAGTCCACCTCCAGCTTGCCCACGGCCCTTTTCATGTTCTCCGTGGCGATGTCCGTGTCCCAGGTGTTGTTGAGGTGCACCGCCAGCGGCCTGAGGCCCAGCTCCCTGGACATGTACAGCGTGTAGGTGCTGTCGGTGCCCCCGCTGACGCCGATGATGCAGTCGTAGCGGCTTTTTCGCCCGGCGGCCTTGATCTTATCCGCCAGGCGGTCGAGCCGCTCCTGCCGGCCCTCGTCCAGCGGGTAGAGCGCGTCCAGCTTGTCGTGGATCTTGCAGAAGGTGCACTGGCCGCTCTCGTCAAACCTGATGCGGGGAATGGTGGTGTCCGAGACGCACCGGACGCACATGGTTCTACTGCTGCGCACGCTGGTCCGACTCTCCTTCCTCCGACCCGCCGCTCGCCATCGCCCGCCCTGGGATGAGGGACCTGTTCCTCTCCATGTCGAACCACATCGCGAACAGACAGAACTGTATGGCGCTGATGCTGCAGAAGGCCCACGTCAGGGCGTTGATGGGCGGGATATTGCCGGTCACGGCCCACATCCAGATCATCCGGATGAACAGCACCACGGCGGCAAGGCCCAACAGCTTGCCCCCCAGGTAGAAGAACACCAGCGGGTGAAAATCGTGGATGACGTACTTCCTCCACATCCGCCAGCAGAACCGCCTGTAGATCATCCAGCTCATCTTGGGGATGACCTTCCACAACTGCATCTTCGAGTGCTCGCCGATGTTGTACACCGGGCGGAGAGGAACGTCCATCACCCTCATGTCGAAGACGTTCAGCCGGACAAGCAGGTCGTTTGGATAGCCGTAACCCGGATACATCTCGTCCAGGTCAGCCGTCTCCAGGGCCTCCCGGCTGATGGCGGTGAAGCCGGTCTGCGAATCGGCCACGTGCCAGTAGCCCGAGGCGATCTTCGTGAGCATGGACAGGAAGGCGTTGCCCAGGTAGCGGCGTCTGGGCATCATCTCCCATGCCCTGCGGTAATAGAGGCGGTTGGCCTTGGCATAGTCGGCCCGGCCGGTGGCGACGGGCTCGACCAGCATGCGAAGCTGCTTGGGAGCCATCTGCCCATCGCCGGCCATGACGGCCACGACGTCCATACTCCGCCGGACGGCCTCCTTGTAGCCGGCGAGAATGGCCGCACCCACTCCGCCGTTGGCCTCCAACTCGATCAGGGCGGTGCGGTCGGCCTGGCCGGAACTTGTCATGCGCTCCCGGACCACCTCGCACGTGGAGTCCGTGCTGGCGTCGTCCACCACCACGACGAGGTCCACGAAGCCCGGCATGGTGTCCAGCACCTTGCCGACCTGGTCCTGCTCGTTATAGCAGGGCACCACGACCGCTACTTTCTTGCCCTCAAACATCTCTAGTCTCCACGGCCTGCTGGCATGCTGTTGCAGCAAAAGGGCTTACACGCCAACCGGGCCGCTGGAGCTACAGGCTGGCCGAGCTTGACGGATGCCTCGGAGATATGCAGGACAATTCTGATTACGGGGCGACTGCTTTGCAACCCATTTGTCCGGTTTTTGCCCTCGGGCTGCCGCTGCCAGCCGCTGGCGGGGCCGCGGGGCGGCGCTGAGCCGGGGTCAGGCCTTCGGGCGCCGGGGCTCCGCAACGACAAGCGTCCAGGGCAAGGAGGAGCGAACGGTCTTGATCTCCGCGTGTTGGCCGACCCAGCGCAGGAACCCGCGTCTGGTCCAGTGCTGGATGTGCCCGGGCGTGTTGCCCAGGCTGCGCCAGTAGGCCCCCCTGAGCATGTTCATGATCCGCCACATGGGCTCGCGTGGCACGGTCACGATGATCCGCTGGCGGGCCACGCGCAGCAGCTCGCGCAGTCCCGCGTCAGGATCCTCCAGGTGTTCCAGCACCTCCGAGCACAGCACGGTGTTGAAGGCGTCGTCGTCGAATGGGATGTGATATATGGAGCCTTCCACGCTCTCCAGCTCCGGGACGATCCTGCCCATTCGCTCGAAGCAGTCGGAGTCGATTTCGACGGCGACCACCCCCTGGCGGGTGATCCTGGGCGAGAGGAAGAGGTAGACGTCGCCTTCCCCGGTCCCCACGTCCAGGAGTTTGCCGTCGCTCTGGATCAGTTGCTCGTCCAGCCTGCGCAGGAAGCGCCCGATGAGCAGGCGGGAGACGGGGTTGCGGGTGGCGTACTTCTCCTGTAGCGGCTCGTCCCACTTGGTGGATTCGTCCGTGCGGCCGCTTTCCGAGAGCGTCGGTCCACCCGTGAGAAGCGGCTTGCGAGAGCGGCGATAGCTCCTCCGCACCGCCCGGCGCCTGGAGAGATGGTTCAGCAAATCCAGCGTCCAGCCGGTCAGGTCGATGCACTCGGCCAACATCGCCTGCCGCTTGCGTTCCCACTCGGCCTTGAGTTGCGGCTCCGACAGCCAGGAGTCAAGCCGACCGAGAAGCTGGCCGAAACGCTCCGGCCTGACGCCGGCCGTGAGGCCGTAGCGGTGCTCGAGCTCCTCCAGCACGGATAGCCGCCCGACGAAGGTGTTACACCGCAGCGAGGGCGTGCCCATGACCGCCGCCTCAATGGCCATGGTTTGACTGTCGCCGATGATCATCTCGGCGAAGGAGACCACATCGAGCATCCGGTGCGGGGGAGCAGGAACCAGGTGTTGGTGCAGCTCGCCCGGAACGTCGCCCTCGGCGCTGATGAAGATCCGCCCGTGCGGCTGCAGGCGGCGCATCAGCTCTCGAACCTGGACTATGCTCAGGCCCCTCTGGCCGATGTCATGATGGGCCTCCAGGGCCACAAGCCTGAGCAGGAAATACTTCTCCCCCCGCTTGACGCCGAGAAGCTTCCGGACGCTGGGGTCGGGCTTGTACAGCCGCGGGTGCAGATAGGCCAGCTCGTGATATCCCGGATATGTGAGGTGCTTCGGCCCGTAGGCCTCGTGCTCCAGGCTTCGCGGCGTGACGATGTAGTGGGCCGAGGGATAGGCCGACTTGGCGAACAGCGGCACCACCGCGGCGTCGTCCTCGCAGAAGACCACCGAGGTGGCCCCGGTCAGGCGCGACGCCGGGCCTATGACGATCGACGAGCCCACCATCAGGTCCACCGGGTGGCGGAGCACCAGTGAGATCACCCGGGCGAAGGCCTCGCAGGCCTCCATGCTCAGCGCAGCCAGCCCCCTGCCCCGGCGCTGGACGAGCTGATAGGGCCAGCCGGCATTGTCCAGCAGATCCAGCAGGCAATCCTTCTGCCGGGCGAGGATCTGGACCTCGTGTCCCGCGTCGCGCAGCGCCGTGATGACGTTCTTGAACAGGTGAAAGTGTGCAGGATGACCGAGATCGAAAAGCGTCCTCATGTTTTCGGCCTCCGTGAAACGGCCGCGCCTTGTGTCTCGATCAGCCTTGTGACAATCTTCTCGGCGCTATGGCCATCCCCGAAAAGATCCACAGGCCTGTCGGCGGGAAGCCCGGCCCCGGCGGCCTCGAAGTCCGCAACCGCCGCCAGGATTGTCTCAGGATCTGCGCCAACGACACGGTTGCAACCGGCTTCGACAAGTTCGACCCATTCCGTCTCCTCGCGAAGCGTCACGCAGGGCTTGCCGAACCAGAAGGCCTCCTTCTGCACTCCCCCCGAGTCGGTCAGGATCATCCGGGCGTCGCGCTCCAGCCGGATCATGTCAAGGTACGAAACGGGGTCTATGACGCGGACACGTCCGCCAAGCTTCTTCAGGGCGCTTCCCAGGGCCTTGCGCGTTCGAGGATGCAGCGGCAGGACGACGGGCGCGTCGATCCGTTCGAGGGCGGCGATGATGCCCGCCAGGCGGGCGGGGTCGTCGGTGTTCTCCGCCCGGTGGATCGTGCCCAGATAGTACGAGTTCGGCTTCAGCTCAAGCTGCCCAAGGAGGTCGCAGGCCCCCTCGGCCAGGGCGGCATTGAAGAGCACCGAGTCATACATCACGTCGCCGACCTTGCCGACGCCCCGGGTTATTCCCTCCTTGGCGAGGTTATCCACGGCCGCATCCGTCGGGCAGAACAGCAGCGTGGAAATACGGTCGGCCACGACGCGGTTGATTTCCTCTGGCATGCGACGATTGTAGCTTCGCAGACCGGCCTCGACGTGAGCGATGGGAATGTTCAGCTTGGCCGCCGCCAGCGCGCCCGCCAGCGTCGAATTCGTATCGCCGTAAACCAGGACCCAGTCGGGCTTTTCCGCCAACAGAACTCGCTCCAGGCGTTCCAGCATGGTGCCGGTCTGCAAGCCGCTCGGCCAGGAGCCGACCTCCAGATTGATCGCCGGCGCGGGGATCCGCAGCTCCTCGAAGAAGACCTTCGACATGTTGTCATCATAGTGCTGCCCGGTGTGAATGATGCATTCGCGCAGGCGGAGCTGCTTTCCGGCGGCGTTGAATGCGGCCACGGCCCGGCTGATTGCGGCAGCCTTGATGAATTGGGGGCGGGCCCCGACTATCGTAATGACCTCTAGACGTTCCATTACACTTATCGCACCCGGCGCCCAGAAGCCCCTGGCAGCTTCCGGTGATCTCTCGAGGGTCATCCGGCCGAAGCGAAGGTTGCTAACCGTTCCGCGCGCAGTAGATTATCCAGCCTGGATGCGATGGGCAAGCCCCAAACTCTCATTCCGGCAGCAGCCGGAGCTGAACGTCAATCGTCAAAGCGCACGTCCAAGAGTTCCGACCACCGGACCAGATTCACCAGCCGCCAGATGTGCCGGTCGAACCGCTTGCGGCCAGCCAAGACCGCCTGCCATTCCTCTAGCACCGCAGGGAACTTCAAGGCGGGAATCGCCAGCGCAACGTCGCTTTGAAGCATACCATCCGCCCACCGCTTGAGCACAGCGAACCAGCGCCGTTCGGGGGTCCCAAAACCTATCTTGTCCTTTCGGTCCAGGATCGGCTGTGGCACGATGCCCCGCATGGCCCGCCGGAAGAGCCGCTTGCCCGCCCCGTCGGGGCCGATATGGTATTCCTCCGGCTGGGAGAGGCAGAACTCGGCCAGGCCCGGCGTCAGGAACGGAACGCGACTCTCCACGGAAAACGCCATGGAATTCCGATCCTCGTAACGCAGCAACTTCGGCAGGGAAGTTCGCACGATTGTCTCGTGCATCTGCTGCCTGAGGGCCTCGCGCCCGCAGCTGGAGCGGGGAAACTCGGCGGCTACGCCCCTGTCCCTGAACCACTCTCCGTTCAGCCACTTCGGGAGCAGGTTTTCGCCTATCAGCCGCATCGCCAGGCCCTTCAGGCACGGCGGCAGGGCAAACGCCCCCGTATAGCACAACAGCCACAGTCCACCGCCCGGACCCGGCAGCCGCATCGCCCGCCCCAGCAGCCGGGCGGCCTGAAGCAGCCTCCCACGCCTCAGGAGCGAAGTAATCCGAGCGCCTACGTAATACCGATACCCGCCCAGGATTTCGTCGGCGCCCTGCCCGTCGAGCATGACCTTGATGCCCGTCTCGTGCGCGAGCCGGAAAACTCGATACTGCGCGTACATGCTGGTGCTGCTCACCGGCTCATCCTGCGCGCCGATCAGGGCGTCCAGGTCCGTCGCCAGTTCGGCCGGCTGGATCCGCACCTTGTGGACCTCCGCACCGGCGGCGCCGCCCGCCAGGTCAACCCATTTCTCCTCACTGATCGCCTCGTCGGCAGCAATGTAACTGAAAGTGCTGATCTTCAGGTCAGCCCCCTGGACGTGGCGCATCGCCGCAACGATGGCCGATGAATCTATCCCGCCGGACAGCGCGGCGCCGACGGAAACATCGCTGCGAAGATGCAGCCGGATGCTCTGGAGGAACTCTTCCCGCAGGCTCTCGGCCGCTTCGTCAAAGGACATCCGCGAACGACCCTTCAGCCCCAGCCGCCAGTAACGAACGCACTTCGGCTCGGCCGGCGAGTCGACGGGGACCTCCATGTAATGGGCGGCGGGGAGCTGGCGCACGCCCGTCAGGAGCGTCTCGCCGCCGTAGTCCGTAATCCCGAATCGCAAATACTCATATAGGCGCTTCGGATTCACGCGGCGCTCAATTCCTGGAATCTCCAGCAGCGACTTCATCTCGCTGGCAAAGGCAAAGAATCGCTCGTCGCGGACATAGTAGAGCGGCTTAATCCCGAAGAAATCACGAGCCAGCAGTATCTTGCGGTCGCGGGTATCCAGGACAGCGAGGGCGAACATGCCGACCAGACGCTTGAGTGCTTCGGTCCCCCACCGGGCCAACGCCGCCAGCAACACCTCGGTATCGCTTCGGCTCCGGAACCGAAAGCCCGATTGGGCCAACTCGCTCCGCAATTCGAGGTAGTTATACACCTCGCCGTTATAGACCATGTGGTATCGGCCATCCGGCGAGGTCATTGGCTGGGCGGCCGCCTTGGTCAGGTCCAGGATTGCCAGCCGACGGTGCGCCAGGCCCAATATGGAGCCGGGCAGGGATTCGGGTTTCTGCGAAACCTTTACATCGCCTCTGCCCTGCCACGAGAGGAAGCCGAGGTCGTCCGGCCCGCGATGGGCCATGCAGTCGCCGAGGCGCTTGAGCGTCTGATGGTCAACGCCTGCGCCATCGAATCGTATTACCCCGGCAATTCCACACATGGCGATTCAGGCCTGTGGCCCGTCAATGAACCGGCGGTGCCACAGTTCCAGACAAAGCGCGCCCCATAGCGATCGGCCGAAGGTCCGGCCCGAATTAATCTCGGCCTCTATTCCCGCGGGACTCACGATGCCCCTGTCCTTGCACCGCCGGCTCAGGAGGACGTCGCAGATAAACTCGCGGAGGTCGCCGGCGGCCCACTGAGTCAGCGGAACGGGAAAGCCCATTTTGTCCTTGCGGGCCATAATCTCCGGCGGCAGAACGTTCTGGACGACCCGGCGGAAGAGATACTTAAGTTGCCCGTTCTTGAACTTGATGACCGGCGGGACGGAGGCCATCAGTTCGATAAGCCGGTGATCGAGCAGCGGCATGTGGCTCTCCAGGCCCCAGGCCGCACTCATCCGATCGTCAACGTGCAGAAGCGCCTGGATGCCGGCCTTGAGATCAAAGCAGAAAATCCGGTTAATCATGGCCGCGGCGCCGTGGCTGTTGAAGATGGCGTCGAACTCCTCGAAAGTCCGGCCGTGATCCAGCCCGAGGTCCGAATTGACGAGGTTCCGAGCGCCGGTGAAGCGGTCCATCAGTCTGAAGTATCGCCGGGCGGGTTCGTCGAACAGGCCGTCCCGCCAGAAGTTTCTCAGCATCGGCACGTAGTTTTCGAGGCCCGGCAGGGAAGGGACGATGGTCTCCAGCGTAGCGACGTAACGGGCCCGGTGGGCCGTCTCCTCAATCGCGCCCTTGAGGCATTCTTCCAGGTATGCCACGAGGTAGCGCGCGTATCCGATGAACAGTTCGTCGCCGCCTTCGCCACCCAGGACAACCTTGACGTGCTCGCCGGCGAGTTTGGAAACGAAGTACTGCGGGAAGACGCCCGGCCCGGCCGCAGGCTCGTCCAGGTGCCAGATGATCTTCTCTATAGAGGTGGGAAAACTCTTCGCCGAGATATACGTCTCGAAATACTCGGTCTTGGCCGCCTTGGAGACAACCTTGGCATACGAGGTCTCATCGAAGCCGCCCCCTTCCCGAAACGCGCCGGTAAAGGTCTTGATGGGCACCCCATCGCCAAGAAACAGCCGGGTCAGGCACGTGATGGTGGACGAATCCAGCCCGCCTGAAAGGTACACCCCCACCGGCCCGTCGGCACGAAGCCGCAGACGCAGAGCGTCGCCGAGGAGCCAGTTCAACTTGTCCACGAAGTAGCTTTCATCGTGCTCCTCATCCACGGGGAAGGAGATATCCCAGTAGCACGACAGTTGCGGGGCCTTGCCCGCCCGCAGGATAAGGTTGTGCCCGGACGGCAGAGACTTGACGCCCTCAAAGAGCGTCGTCTCGCCCAGGCAAAACTGGAAGGTCAGGTAATGCCGCAGTCCCTCCCGGTCGGGCCTGGCCCCGACCGCCCCCGCCGCCAGCAGCGCCTTGATCTCAGAAGCGAAGGCGAAGGATTTGTCCGTCCAGGTGTAATAGAATGGCTTGGCGCCGACGCGGTCGCGGGAACAGAACAATGTCTTTTCTCGCTTGTCCCAGATAGCGAAGGCCCAGACGCCGTTGAACCGCTGGGCGCACTTCGGCCCCCATTCCTGGTAGGCGCGAAGGACGACCTCGTCGTCCGTATGGGTGCTGAAGCGATGTCCTTTCTGCCTCAGTTCCCTGGCAAGGTCCAGGCCGTTGTAAATGAGGCCGTCGAAGGCGATCCAGGCCGTTTCGCCACCGTTGGCCGAGACCTGCCGCCCTTCGTCCGGTTCGGTTACGTCCGCCCGGTTGCATCCGAGGCCGAAGGAGCCGTCTTCAGCCGCCCAGACGCTCTTGCCGTCCGGGCCTCGGTGCTCCATCTCCTGAAGCATCCGATCGATAAGATCGTTAAGTTGTTCCCTGGAACCCGGTCCGGACATTCCCGCAATTGCACCCATCGGCCAAACACCTTAATCATGTTAGATGACTCTCGTTAGTCTATCCAGGTAGGAAGGAGAAGCAAGGCTATTCTACTCCGATCATCTCTGCTCCATAGGATACCCGAACGCTTTCTGGGACAGAGGCGTGCGATCTTGCCTTTGGGTCTTGCACATTGGAACGTGAGCACACCCAGCAGGGAGGCTGACGGCCGTGCCAAAGCCTACTATCCAGCCAACACAAGTCCTTCGCAACGGCGCCACGTTAACCGCTGGCACCGGGTGCTGCTAGGATTTCGATCTTGTCTATGTGGAGCAACCGTCCCGTCTCACGAAAATCAAACCCGATCTGGATCGAGCAAGACTTACCATCGTCCGGCCGGAAGCGGATCTCCCATATCTCTGGCTTCTTGCCGGCGAGACGCTTTGTCGAAGCAAACGTCGATCCTGACAGCACGCTTGCCTTGCTACCTCTCGCCCAATACTTCAGCTCGGCATCGGTGGCGCGGTAAAGATGATAGCGAAGCACATATGTTTTCCCGGGCTTGCAACCCTTGAATTCCCACATCGTGTGGAAGGTATCATGGGCCGTTCCCAGGGACACGCCCAAACACTGGCTGATCTTCAGCTTGATCCCATCTTCATTCACATCGGAAAGGCTCCTGTTAGCCCGCCCGATCTTCACCGGCTCTTTGATCCGGCCAAGGTCAACGGGAGCGTAAAGGGTCTTTACGTCGGGCAATTGGAAGAAACCGGCTGTGTCGCGACCGCGACGGACCTTATCCTGAGTATAGGTAAGACGCATCCGGTCAACGTTGTTTACCTTTCTGCGATGGACGGTATCTTCCGATAATTGACCGTATCGGTCGAGGGTCTGCTCAAAAACGACCATGTGCTGCAGGGATTGCTCCGGGTGCGCGGCAATCTGCTCCCAGGAGAGCACGTTGCCGTCGCGGATGAATACACCTGCATAGGTGACGTCAAAGAAATGCCACTTCCCGTCGTAGTATGCCTGCGCGCATGTGTGCCCGGCCCCTGGGCCCTCGAAGTTGTATAGATTGAACACCCGCGCAGGAATATGCAGGAAGGATAACATCCTGACGAAGAGAACGGCTCGCGATCCGCACATGCCGTTCCGATAAGCGAACCATCCCAGCTCGTCCTTTTCCTTGCCATTCCGGTTGGCTATGTTTCCTGCAATCCACCGCGCGATGCGGAGGCATCGTTCCTGATCTGAAGCAGTCCCAGCTACCAGCCGCTCGACCTTTTCGGCAATGATCGCCGAGAGGATCTCCTCCTTGGCAATGGTCGCTCTGCTCTTGAGACTCTTGCCGGAGCCGCTTTCTCCACCCTCGATCTCGACGACCAGACTCTCGGAGATCCGGCGGAGCCTGGCGAGCCACACGGTGTTAAGAACGGTCATCCCACAGACAGCGACAATTGCGCAAGCCACTAAAGCCCATACCACTCGACGTTTCCAGCCATCTGCCATAGCACTCCGCTCCTCTCTGTCTCCAGAACGGCTCAGCATCAACGCATGGCTAGCGAGGCCGTCCCCGCCACAGTTGAAGGTTGGTAGCGGCCCACGATCGTGAATCCTATGCCACCTTCGTCGCCGCGGCAACCGCTGCCGCGGATTCTTCGGCCCCCAAGTACGACTTCAGGATCCACAACTGCTGGTACCCCATGATCCGCCGGAAGCGCTTCTCCGGCTCCAGCATCGCCGTGGCCGCCCAACGCAACGCCATTGACCCGTCCCGCCAACGCGTCACCCGACGCGTCCGCATGCGGCTGTCGTCAAGGCTGTGTGCAGCAAGTACTGATGGACGAAGAACACGGCCAACTTCAGGTCGAGCCAGCGGCGCACGCGGTGCAGGCGACGAACGTGGTAAGGCAACATGCTCACGTGGCTGTTGCCCTTGGCGGTCCACGATGAGGAAGACCTTCCGATCCGAGTGCTTGATCAGTCGTCGAAGGAACTCCACGAACACCCCGGCCGTGAACCGCTCCCGGAACACCGTCCAAGCCATCTCGCCACGGCTGATCCGATGCGTCGAGCCGCAGAGGAGCCTAGCCAACCGTTCGATGGTACTGCAATGCCCCACGGTCATCGCCATCACCAAACCGCAGAAGTGCTTCCAGGCCGGGCGGGCGAAGTGCTCGCGAAGCGGCCGGTAGAACGCTTGAGTTCTCGCTGGGATTCAGCCGATGGCAAGCATGCGGCGACTCCTTCGATAAGCTCTTGTGGACACAGTTCTTATCGTCAGAATCCCCCGCTTGTTTCTTGCCTGTGCTATCATCAAAGTGCTGTGAATTGGTCAGTTCGAGCTTCCTATCGCTGGGGGATGTCCGGCCGGGGGATGTACCACGGACGTCCCGCCCCTGAACAGTCGCCACCCCTGCGCGCGGTGGACGTGCGGAGGTGCCGATCACCGCCGTTTCCCGAGCGACCATAACATGTCCAGTCCGGCGGCACAGTACCGGCGAAACTGGTCGAAAGACCGAACCGAGCGAACCGCACGGAGAATCTGCCCGGGGCGGAAGTAAAACTCGTTCATCGCTGCGTGGGCGATACGCCGCAGCTTCTCGTTCTCGATGCTGGTCCAAGGCCTTCCCATGAACGCCGTATCGGCCTCTGGACGGGCGATGTACTCGGCCCAGAAATCGTGCTCGACGTGCGGCAGGTAGTAGCGATCGTACAACTCGGTCTTCGGAAACGCCGTCAGGCAGTTGAAGATCGCGAAGTCCAGCGGCAGGGACTTGGCGAAGTCGATCGTCTTGCGGATAGTCTGTTCCGTGTCGCCGGGCGAACCGATGAGGAAATAGCCGAACGCGCTGATCCCGAGCTTGTCGGTCTTGCGGATGATCCGCTCGACATGGCCGAGGTCCATGCCCTTCCGCAGCTTCTTCAGAACCTCCGGGGCGGCGGATTCGATGCCGTAGAAGATCCGGTAACAGCCCGCCTCACGCAGGGCCTCGAGCATTTCCTCGTCAATGGTGTCCACCCGCGAGCGGACGTCCCAGATCATCTTCCTGCCGAGGCCGTTGTCCACGAGCAAGCGGCACATCTCCAGCACACGCTTCTTGCTAACGGTGAAGCTCGAGTCGAAGATGTCTACCTCGCGGATGCCGTGCTTCTCGTAGCACTGCTCGAACTCGGCAACGACGCTGGCGGCACTGCGGGCGCGCCATTTCGATCCAGCGGCCTCGCAAAAGATGCAGCGGAAGGGACAACCCCGAGAGGTATTGAAGACCGTGTAGTTCCGCCGCACGCTGATGAAGTTGAAGTACGTCTCGTTTGGCACGAGGTGGCGGGCAGGAAATGGTACCGCGTCCAGGTCAAGGCAGGGCTCCGGCGGGCCGGCGTAGCGGATCTCGTCCCCGTCGCGCCAGAGAAGCCCGGGCAGTCCCTGGAAGCTCTCGTTGTGCTCCCAGCGGCGTACGAACTCAGGGAGCACCATTTCCGCCTCGCCCACGCAGCCGAAATCCACGCGCAGGTTGTACCGAAGCGTTTCGGTCGGGAAGATCTTCATATGCACGCCGCCGAGCATGATTTTCGCCCTGGGCACGACCGACTTGCAGAACTCCGCGTAGCTCCTGGCGTTCTGAAAGTGGGAGGTAAAGACGCTCAGCCCGATCAGGTCGGGATCGAACGCCTTGAGCTTCTCGGCCAGTTCGTTGTGAGAAAGCCGCATCCCCACCGTGTCGTAGTAGGCGATCTCCACCCCGAGCTTCTCCAAGATCGCCGCAACGTACAGCAACTGGATATTGGGCATGTGCCCGAAATGTTTCATCACGGTCTTGTTACCCGGCTCGTTCGTCACCCGAGTAACATCGTAATGGATTAAGGCCATCCGCATGTCAGGTCATCCTTCGACAGCGCTCCCACCGGATTATGGGACCCTTTGGCCCACTGGTCCTCTACGTTTCCGGCGCGCCAAGGCCTTCTTTGCTGCGAACTTCAGGTAGCCTTCTCCCTTCGTCCATTTGCCTCCGCCGTAGGGGCCCCACGTGGATTCAAGGCGGGCGATCTCGGTCATCCCTGCGCTCTCGAACCACTTGCAGGTTTCCGGCTCGCCGTAGGTTTCACGAATCGGCACGTACGCACAATTCGTCACGGTGTACGTGGACCACGTCGAAGGTGTTGTCTGGATACGGCATCTCCAAGACCGTGCCCACTGACGCCCCCAGCCGATCGCCGAAGTCCTTGTTGCGCTCCAGGGTGTTGCGGATGCAGCCCTTGCCCACGTCAATCGCGCAGACCTTCTCGCCTCCGGCCAGCAGCAGGCTGCGAACGGCCCGGCCACTCCCGCAACCGGCGTCGAGCACGACTTTGCCCCTGAAGAAGCCAGCGTCCGTCGGCAACGGCGATCACTTGTGGAACTGATCGCGAGAAAACTGCTGCCACTGCTGCTGACTGAAGTCGTCCCAGATCGACGCGTAGAGTGCCCCGGTCTCAGCCGTGATCTGTTACTTGTCATCTCTCATCTGGTTCTGCCCGCCGTTGGTCCTCCGACGGTGCGGGCTTGCTGACTGGCGTGGCCGTCGGGTTATTGATTGCCTGGTGCGAGCGGTAGAGCTCTTCGAAATAGAACTTATTCTGAAGCATGAGCATCGTGAAGGCGGACAACTGCAAGCCAAAAAGCAGCAGTGCCCCGCTGATGAAGAAACTGTAGGTGTAGGCATTGAACGTCTCGCTCAGCCCTGCCGAAACAGCCCCGAGGAAACCCAAGTGCATGTTTCGGGCGATGCGGGCGATGCAGCGAACCAGCAGCGCCATCGCCATGTACATCCCCGGGAGCACGACAAGCATCGCCGCGACCATGAACACAAGCGCCGGCCGCGAAAGCCAGCCCATCAGCAGGTACAGCCGGATCGTCGAGAGGATCCGCATCTTGGAGACACGGCCGAACTTGGCGTCGGAGGCCTTGTCCTTCGACCAGAGCAGATCGGCCGGAATTTCGCACACGCGGAAACGCATCATCCCCGCCTTCATCAGGATTTCCAGTTGCAGTTCCATGCCATCGGAAGTGAGGTAGATCGCGTCGATCACCTCCCGCCGGTAGGCTCGCACGACACACGTGCTGGTGGAGATGCGGTAATGGCTCATTCTGGCCAGGTAGCGGTTGCCCACGCGCGAGAGGAAACGCCGGTAAAACGGCACGTTGCGGACCAAGCCGCCCTTTGCGTAGGCTGAGGCCAGTGCGATCTCAACGTTCTTTTCGTCCAGTGCCTCGGTCAGGCGGAAGATGTATTCGGGCCCGTAGCTGAGATCCGCGTCGAGCGTCACGATCACGTCGCCCTTGCAGGCGTCGAAGGCGGTGCGAAGCGCCCTTCCCTGCCCGAAGTTCCGTCGGTGGTGCAGCACTCGCACACGGCATTTGCCGGTTGCGAACTGATCCATCAGCTCGCCCGTCCGATCGCCGCTACCATCGTTGACGCAGATCAGCTCCCAGTCCCAGCCTTCGCGGCCGGCAAGCTCCTCAACAATCCGCTGAAGGTTGCGAGCGATGATAGGTTCTTCGTCGTAGGCTGCTACGACGACGGTAAGTTTTCTCGGCTGGTTCGACATTTGTGTTGATGCGCCTTCGGAACAGCCAAGGTGGCCCGGGCCGTAGACAAAACCAAGAGATTATAGACATGCTATCGCGAACCGGTCAACGGTCTTGTCCCAGATTCCCCAGATAAGTGCACCGACGAATCGTGGCACTTCAGGGCGCCGGCCGCCAGTAGGCAGGCGCGTCCACTTCAGCGCGTTCCTGCCCTCCTTGATCTGCCTGCGGCTCGACTGATCTCGCCGAAGTCCGGCAGGCAGGTCCATTGCTCCGCGGTGCCACGCTGGGTGTGGAATCTTACCACCCCTTCCGCCGAACGACGAAGATTCGTCACGATGAACCGCACCTGGCGAAATAGCTCGCCCTTGTGCCATCCGCGACATCGAGAAAAGCCTGCATTCGTAAGGTTGAACGTGACATCATCACACTTCAGTTGTGGATTGTGTTCGGGAAATGCGGGTTGATTCGACTAGGCGAACGTTGTAGGCTCACACTGTTGAGGTCCGAGGCGGCGGCTTGGCAGCGGGCCGCTCGCACCGGCCGGATGATACGTCAGAGGCGCAGGCGAGGTCCGAACATGGTCCGTTACCTGATCCTTCCCTTGTGGATGCTCTGCTTTGGCCTGATCAACTACAGTGCAAAGCGCTTGGTCGGCGCAATGCCGCCGCTTTCCAAAGGAGCTGTGGAACTGCTCAGCTACTTCTTCGGCTCGGCGTGGACCTACGCGCTGGGCTGCTGCTGGGGACTTAGCGCCTCGCTGTACCTGGTTGCGCTGAAGATCATGCCGGTATCCATCGCCGCGCCCGTGTTTCTGACGTTGGGCATACTTGTGGCGACGGTCCTGGGATGGTGTGTGCTCCGCGAGCCGATCTCCCTGCGGGCGGGCCTGGGCATGGCCCTGTGCCTCGGGGGGATCGTCCTGATGATGAAATGAACCGCCGGTCGGATTGAGAGAAGGCCCTGTCACGAGGACGGGCCGACAGTTAGAACGGTCGGTGCCGGCAGTGAACGCGCCGGGCTGGGAGGCTGAAGCATGGAGATCGCCGTAGCTGCGGTTGCGGCCGCCGCGGTCGTTGCTGCCTACCAGCTCTTGCGGACAGGCGGTGCCTGTTCGCAGTCAACCGGTCTCTTCAGGCTGACGAAACTTGACTTGCCGATGCTGGCCGTGCTGGCGGCCTGCCCGCTGGTGCTCTACGTGCCCATCCACTTGCGCATACCCGACGACCAACGCCTCCTGATGACGTTCTCTCCGGACTTCAGCCAGCAGGCCAAGCTCGCCGAGAAGATGGTCGAGCGCGGCTCGTTCGATCTATATCTCGACGAAGAGCCTGCGACTCGAGCCCGGCACGCCAACGCCTGGAGGTTCAGCTACGGCTGTCTGCACATCAACGCGACGATCCTGCTTTCCCGCGCGGTGTCGATCTTCGGTCGGCCATCCTACGCGACGATCGCGCGGATTCACGCCTCGCTGCTGCTTGCCGGGCTGATCGCGACGATCTTCCTTCTGTACGCGTGGGGACGGGGCATCGCCGGACCGGTGGCGGGCCTGATCGCGGGCCTAGTCTACCTGCTGCCGTACAAGTCGACGTTCCTGGTAGTGCACGCCTGCTCGCCGGACCACATCCAGCAGGTATTCATGCTAGGATCGCTGATGGCCTGCGCGGTGTTGGCGAGCCGGTCGGGGCTTCGAAACGCGCTGGTCGCGTCGGCTCTGGCGGGAGTTGCCTTCGGCACGAAGTACGCCGGCGTGTTCCTTCTGCCGCTGATCCTCGCGGCTGCCTTTGTCCGGCCAGAAGGGAGAAAGCGGCTGCTGAACCTGCGAGCTCTTGCTGCGCTCGGCGCCGTCGTCGCGGGGGGGTTCGCCCTGGGCTTCGCCTTCGCTAGCCCCCAGGCGGTACGCCATCCGCTGTATTTCCTTGGGTGCATGCGTGACCTGTCCAGGTCGCTGAACTACTCCGGCGCGTTCAGCGGGGGCGTGGTGTCTTCCTACGCCAGGCTCATCTGGCAGGGATTCCTTTACCGGGACCTGCCGCTTGTCTGTGCCTTCGGGATCGGGTTTGCTGTCCTGCTGCTGGGCGGCTGGTGGCGACCCGGTAAAGTGCGCGATTATCTCGTCCTGGCCGCGCTGGCATGGACAGGAACTTACGCCGGCGTGCTGCTGTGCCTGCTGCGATACGTGGACCCGGGGGTGTTGTATCCGGTCTGGCCGACGCTGGCACTGGCCGCCGGCGTGGGCCTGGTCGGGCTCGGCCGGGCAGTCCGCCGATTGATCCGCGTGCGGACACAGTGGGTGCCATCGGCGATCGCGATGGCTGTCTTCGCAGGCATCATCGTACACGAGTTCGTCGGCCGAAGGGCCGCCTTCACCCCCACGCGCGTCGATCGACCACTACTACTGAACTACGAGCATCCATTCTACGCGGGGCTGAGGCGTCTCGCCAGCTTCTTGCAGCAGCGATACCCGGCGAACACGAGGATTATTGTTGATTACACCATGATCTATGTACCCAGAGCGTTCGCGGACGTCCATCACAGCTCTTTCGTGTTTCTGGGCACGCTGCCATCCGAGGTACTCGAGAGCACCGACGTGTTTGTCCTGTCGCGTAAGGATAGCGAGTTCGGCGAGGCCCTGAAGCAGGGCTACTACGACGAGGACAAGATCCTGCTGTCGAGACAGTTCTACCGCCAGGTCCGCGACGGCCGGCGGTTCAGGAAGGTGACCGAGATCGACTACCCTTCGGGGTGGTTGGCTTCCAAGGTCGAGGTCTGGGAGCGGCTGCAGGCGAAAACTCAGGCGGAGTCGCAGCCCAGCGGCCCGCAGCAACTTCCCCGCCAGGTCGAAGCACAGGGACCAACCCATGCCGAATAGCAGCGCGGAGAAACGGATGCCAACGGCACGAAAGACGCTCCGCCTGGCGATTGGGTATGGGCTGCTGGTGGGGGTTCTCTCGGCGGTCCTGCGCCACGCCCCGGCGGTTGGCATCATCACAGCGGGCGTCGTTTTCTTCCATGTTTCCTGGCTGTTGCTGCGCCGCCGTTTCGCGCCGTATCTCAGGCACCTACCGGACCACAATGACTGCTTGTCGGCAACCGCACCTGCCGGCTCGGCCGGGCCGCCACGACCGGCTGTGCCGGCTTGGGCGTGGATTACGATGGTCCTGGCCTCGATCCTCATTGCCGCGCCAATGGGCGTCGTGGCGTTGAAAGCAAGTGACAACTCCCGCATGATTTGGGCGTTTCACGAGGACGAGGGCTGGCTGGCCGACCTGTACGACAACTACGCCTCAAGCCCGCGGATGGACCTGGGCGAACGCTGGGGATACACGTATGGGTCTTTCAACCTGATGTTGGTCTCTTTCCTTGCCCGAGCCGTTCGGCCGGTGATGCACCTCGACGGTACCGACTGCGTGATCCTCAACCGGATGCTCCTGATGCTGGCGTTCGTGGCGACGGGGTGGCTGGTGTTCTGCATCGCCGTCCGAAGCTTCGGTTCGCCCGGCGTGGGCGTGGTAGCGGCGGCGCTGCTGTGGAGCAACAGCAAGGCCGTGGAGATTGGCATCCCGTGCAATTACCCCGACGTCTTCGGCATGCTGCTCATCACCATCGCTATCTTCCTGATCGCGCGGATGCTGAGTGAGTTTCATCTGCGAACCTTGTTCTTGGCGCCGTTGTTCGTCGCCGTGGGTTTCAGCATTAAGTACATGGGCCTTCCCCTGGTGGTGTTCGTGCTGGTCGCCTTCTTCTTGTCGAGAAAACGCGTGGCAGGGGTGAGCGGCCCTCGGCGGGCGCTGGGCGATCTCGGCCTCTACTCAGCCTATACGCTCGCGGCCATCCCCGTGGGATTCTTCATGGTCAACCCCTACTATCTTGTTCACTGGCGGCGATTTGCTTCGCAGATGCGCATAGTTTGGCACCTCTACGGCAGCGGCAACATCAACGCCTTGCCGGCTTCAGGGGTCACCCTGCCATCGCTTGGCGACTGGTGGCAGGTGGCTACAGGCGGAGGCACGCCGGATGGCGTCCTATTCGTTGCAGCGGGCATCTGCGGCGTGCTGACAGTGTTCCGCGTCGTGCGAAAGCGTGGCCGGTTCGACCGTGGCAGCGCCTTTGTATGCGTGGCGATGTTGTTCGCGGGGTGCTGGGCGGCCGTGGTGATGGCCGGCAGTCAGTTCGCGTTCTTCCATTACTTCCTGCCGGCGCTTCCCAGCGCCTATCTCGTAGCGGCTGCGTCTGCGATCTATGCCAGGGAATCGTTCCCGGCGCGGTGTGCCCGGTTGCGGCGGTTCCTGCCTGGGCTGCTGCTGGCAGCCCTGCTGGTTTACGTGACCTCCTCGGTCGTTGTCGAGATCCGCAACGTCCTGCGCGCGGGCCAGGCCTACACAACGCACTCGTTCGGCTATGCGGCGAGGTCGTCGCTGCTAAAGTCGAGGCTCGGCCGGACCTTCCAGCTGTTGAGCACTGTTCGCGAGGTAGAGGGATCCGTCGCCTTGGAGGTCGGCCGATGGCTGGAGGAACACTGTCCCGAAGCGCGCACGCTTGTCACCAATGAAACGATCTTCTACTATCCCCCCAGGATCGAGCAGATCAAGTATCTGAACCGCCAACTGGACATGCTGGCGTTGGTCAGGACGATGCCGGACCTGCTGATCGTCTCGGACTACTTCGTCGAGATGTACACGCGGAGGTACGAGCAAAATGAAATCGACGCGATGGACCGGTCGCAGCGCGATCAGTTTCTCAGGGCCCGGCAGTTCTATTCGCTTGTCAAGGACAGGGATGCATTCCTCAATTACGTGCGGATCAAGACGTTTGACGCCCCTAAAAGCTGGTACTGGAAACGGCTCCACATCTACGAGCGCCAAGGCCCGAGGACGCTCAAGGGTCTGCTTGCGAGCCTCGGCGGCAGTCGGCTGATGCCCCCGCCGAACGGCAGCGAATGCCTGACCTTCGACGGATTCGTCATGCCGGTGAGAATGTACGCAGCGGCGGTCCCCGGCCAGGCCATGCCGTACACGCTGGACATCCGGCTGGCCCGTCCGATCGAGGTGACGGGCATCGGCGCTATGTGGTGGTCCACAAACGATCATCCTACCCAGGTCCGCCTGGAGCTGTGGCTGCGGGACCAGCAACTACTCGGGACGGACCTGCCCATCAACGTCGGGCAGAGCGCTCCGTTCAGTTGGGTCGAGCTTGATCGCCCGGCCGAAAGGGCGGACCGGATCGTCCTGAAGGTTTCGTCCTTCGCGGGGCAACAGCGGCTCATCATGCGCCGGCTGCTGATACGTGGCGGGGGGCCCGCTTGAGCCGGACTGGCGCAACCTCGCGGGACCCGGCCGGGACGGTGTGATGCGGCCAGACGGTCGGCGCAATGGGAATATAGGAACACCAGGAGCGGTCGGCATGCCAGACCGAGCATCGTCAATCGATGTTGCCAGCACCGAGCAGCAGGCCGGGGCGGTTCCGCGCTGCCCGGCCTGCAGCTCCGCGCTGAAAGACGGACGGCTTGCGTTCGTTCTTGACGACTCGAAGTGGCCCCTGAAGATCTACCGCTGCGCGTGCGGGCTGCATTACTCGGACTACGCGGTCCGGCAGGTCGCGGGCGATATCTATGACGCGCCCTATTACGACCATCCCCGTTATGTCAACGCGGCGGGACGGCGGGCCTACGTTGCGCATCTGGCCGGCTTCTTGACAGAGTCTATCGGCATGCCGCCGGTCTCTTCGCAGCGTCGGCGGTTGCTGGACGTTGGTTGTGCGACCGGAGATTTCGTCGAGTGGGCCTTGCAGGCCGGTTGGGATGCTGAGGGGGTAGACATTTCGCCCGAGGCGGTGGAAATCGGTCGCCGGGTGGGCCTGCCCTTGCGGCAGGCGAGCATCGAACAGGCGAGCCCGGCCGGGCCGAGCTACGACGTCGTGACGCTCTGGGACGTCCTGGAGCACCTGCCGCGACCGTTGGAGGCGCTTCGCTCGGCGCAGCGCATCCTCAGACCAGGCGGGACGTTGCTGCTCAAGACCGCCACCTGTACGTCGCTGGTGGACCAGTTGGCGCGGGGGGGTTATCGACTGAGCTTCGGAAAGCTCCAGGCCCCACTTAAGCGAATGTACGTGGTTGGGCACCTGTACTACTTCACTTGCGACACGCTGCGGCGGGTGTTGTGCAACGCCGGGTGGACGGCGAAGCTTCTCCGTCAGACCGATACGCCGCCGGCGTCACTGTCTCACTCACGGCCGCTCCAAGCGGCGTTCACGGTGCTCTGGGCGCTACAGCGGTGGACTGGGCGATGTTACGAGTTGATGGCAGCCTGTCAGAGAAGCCAGCGCGGCCGGCCGGAGCCGTAACGCCCCCTCATGCATCGCACGACGCCGACGGACCGGGTGCGGGTGCTGACCTGTTGATTTCTCTTGCTTCTGCTGCTATATAGGCAGACTGAAAGGACATACACGAAGGCGACGAGCCTTCATGGAAGATCTGGGCCAGGAGGGGGGGGCTCGGACGTAGGAAGCGCGACCGGCGGCCGGGCGGGGAGCGCACGCCAGCCCCGTAGCGACCGTACGTGGCGTGGCAAGCTAAGGCGAATGTGATGAACGCGCTACTATCTCCCCTTCGGTTGCTCTGGCAGCACCGGGCCTTACTGCGCCAGGCAATGCGGAACGACGTCCGCGCACGATACGCCGGCTCGGCGCTGGGGCTCGGAGTCGGCTCGGTAACGTCCAATGCCACGCTTATCAAGAACACGCTGTTTCCCATCGAGTTGATCCCGGTCAAGAGCGTTCTGGCCAGCCGGTGCACCCAGGTTGCCGGCGGCGGGTCGCTATTGATCGTGGTACTGCTACTGGTCAAACTGACGACTTGGAGCCTGCTGCTGCCCGCCGTCTGGGTGCTGCTGGCGCTGGCGGTGGTGACTTTCTTTGTGGGGTACTGGTTCTTCTGTCGCTTGAAGGCGGTGTTTGCGGGCAATGTGTGATCTTATCATCGACATGCAGGGAATCGGCAAGATGTACAAGCTGTACCGTCGGCAGGCCGACAAGGCCCTCGACGCCCTCGGCCTCTGTGCACTGATGTTTTGGCGCAAGAACTATTACCAGGAGTTCTGGGCCTTGCGGGGCTTGGATCTGCGAGTTGCCAAGGGCGAGCGACTGGGAATCATCGGCCGCAACGGCGCCGGCAAGAGTACTCTGCTGAAGGTCATCACCGGCACTATTTCGGCAACAGAGGGTTCTGTCGCCGTCAACGGCCGCGTGCAGGCCTTGATGGAACTAGGCACCGGCTTTCACCCGGAGTTCACCGGGCGGCAGAACATCCGTGCATCCCTGTCGTATCAGGGTCTGTCCGCCGCCGAGATTCGCCGCAAGGAAGAAGAGATCATTGACTTTGCGGAGTTAGAAGAGTTCATCAATCAGCCTGTCAAGACATATTCATCGGGCATGTATGCGCGGCTGGCGTTCTCCACGGCCACCAGCGTCGAACCGGAGATTCTCATTATCGATGAAATCCTCGGGGCGGGTGACGCGTACTTCGCCGCCAAGTGCATCGATCGGATGAAGCGGCTGACCGAGGACTCCGGGGCCACGGTCCTTTTCGTCAGTCACGATCTCGGAACCATCCAGCGGCTCTGTCAACGGGTCACTTGGATCGACCGAGGACAAATCGTGGCCAACGGGGATCCGCTGAACGTCACGAAGGCATACTACGCCTCGATCATGGACCAGGAGAAGATCCGCCTCAGGGCCCGGAACGCGAAGCTCGCCCGGAGGCAGGCGGGAGCGTTGGTGCGCCAAGAGCACGAGCGCGGAGTGCGGGAGCTGCTCTTCCGCCTGATGGTGCCGGGCGAAAGCCCCCCCGCCTGCCCGCATCCGGTGCGGCGGCTGACGCTGCTCGCACAGAATGGCTTTCGGGTGGAAGTCCACCCCGGTGCGCCCATGGACAACGACCCGGGGCAGGCGGCCTACATCATGGCAGATTCGTATTACATGAACTGGAGCGAGCCGCGGCTCGTCCGGGGAGTCCATGTCCGCTGCTTTGAGAACGTCAGGGGCAAGCTCCTGCACGCGCCTTTCATTTTCGGCGTGCCGGCGCATGTGGCGGATTGCGAGCCGCTTTCGCTCGAGATCGAACACTGCGCGTCTCCTGAGGAGGAGGTGGCCGTGGAGTTGTTCGATGGCCAGGAGTACCGCAGGCTGGGACTGTTGACTGCTGACGGCGAAACGTGGCACTGCCAGAGATTCCAAGTCCCTACGACCTCGCCGCAAGATGCGGAGACGTCCATTTCCGACGAGGGCGACGAATCCGAGCGGGCGCTCCAAGAGCTGACCGGGCAGGTGCAAGCGCCCGGTGCCGCGAACGCCTCTGCCAAAGACGCCCCCGTCCCAACGGTTGAAGACCGGTGGAACACCCCCCGGGCGAAGTTCGACGAGATCGTGCCTATCGATGCCGAGGGGAACGTCAAACACGTCTTCGCAAGTGGGGAGACGTTCGGATTCCGCATTTCGGCCACGGTTCACGAGACCCTGCCCGTCTGTTGGCTGGTCGTGGTCATCTACGACAGTAAGGGCCACAAGCTATGCATGTGGGTGGCGCCGTTCGAGGAGCCGATTCCGGGCGGGAAACACACTTGGGAACTGACCGCAGACCGGCCAAACCTCCGACAAGGGGAATTCGTCGTCAGCGCGGAGCTGCTGGATGAGTACGACTCCAACGCGCTGGGGAAGCTTTCGTACTACTGCCACTGGAACCGCTGCGTAGTGTTCCGCATCGATGAAGGCTACGTAGGCAACATCCCCCTGGGGGCTGTCACGCTGCCCGTCAGATTTCGCGAGGTCACCCATGAAAGCCATCGGTAAGCCGGCCAGTCAGACCGTACTGGGTAACCCCCATTTCGGCAATGACGGCGTGGTTCGGTTCCGCCTGCAAACGGGACAGACCGTGCAGCTGGTTTACTGCATCGCCCAGCAGGCGATGCTTGGCGAACGGTTCGCCGAGCGCTACGTGGACGGAGAGATCACCACGCCTCACGCGGAGTTTGTGGACATCGATCTGCTTGCTGTCGGACGAGGCGATGCGGTTTCTGAGGCGGCCGCTCGATGGCTCGCGGAAAACGCAACTGATCTTCCCGGCGGCGGCGCGGGTTGGCTCCATGACTTTGATTTCGTCTATCTGTCTGGGCAGCCGCCGATTGCCACGGGTTGGCTCTGCGGTATCGGTCAAGCCAACGCCCTGCTGGCCTGCCTCCACCAGTGGCGCCGCACAAGGGATGCCAGATGGGCCGAGCTTGCCCGCCGCGCCATCGTGCCCTTCACCCGGCCGCTGGATGCCCGGTCAGGGGTGGCATTGCAGGGCGAGGATGGGTGGTGGTTTGAGGAATACCCCCTCCATTCACCTGCGCACATTCTGAATTGCCATTTGCTGTGCCTGGTCGCGCTTGATCGCGCGGCACGGCTGCTGGACGCGCCGGAAGCGCAGGAAGCCTTTCAGCACGGCTGGGACGCCCTGCGGTCGCGTATCGCCTACTATGACAGGCAGGACTGGAGCCGATACGATCTTGCCGGTAGGTTCTTGCTGTTCCTGCGCTTGGTTCCCTCAATCGCTGGCTCTGTAGCCGTGGGGATGACCAACCTTGAGACGCACGATGGACGCCCGATCATCCGGCTCGATGCCGCTCAAGACACGCCGTGCGACATCCCCGGGTCGAGGCTGGCCGGGATCGACTGGGGCCAGGTGGGAGACTTCGGCCGCAAGCCAGGCCGACACGTGCCCAACCGCCAAGCCGCGCACATCGGGGCGGTCCCTGAAGGCGGTACCGATCAGAACACGTACCTGATCTTCGAGGAGGACCTACCGGCGAGCCGCTGGGCCAGTGGAGGGGTGCGGCTGACCATGGAGGTCTGCTGCACGCCGGACGCAGAGCTTCGTGTTGAGTACCGCGACCCGAGGGTACCGGGTATGGCGTTCAGGCAGGACTCGGCCGTTCCGCCCATCGCAGGCGCGGGATGGCAGACGGTCACGTTCGAGCTGCCCCCGAGGCTGATCGGCCCCCCCCTGAGGCAGCACTATCATCGTTTCCATACCGAACTTCTCGGGACGCTGTTAGAGCGACACGGCGACGAGGAGCTGGAGTCAATCTTTGGCCGATGGCATCGAAGCGATCTCTTTGACTTCATAAGCCCTGAGGGCCCGGCGCCAGATTTGCCGAAGACAGTCTTCGTTTTCGTCAACAGCAGGTGCAATCTCCGTTGCCGGATGTGTGACGTGGGGAACGACAACTCCGAGGCCTCACTCAAGCGATTGATGACCCGGCGGGGCGACAACCTCGACCTCGACATGTTCGAGGGAGCCCTGAAATCTCTCCGTTCCAACCATGCGGAGGCCGCGGTTCACTTGGTCGGGACCGAGCCGCTCCTTTATGACCGATTTGATGCTCTGCTGAAGCGGGCAAGAGAACTGGACGTGCGCACGAGCATGACGACCAACGGCCTGCTGCTCGAGAACAGGGCTCAACGAATCGCCGAAACCGGTCTCGATCAGATATACCTTTCCATCGACGGGCCGCCTGAGATCCACGATCAGATCCGCAGGCGCGAGGGGCTTTTCGAGCGCGTATCGCGAGGTGTGCGGCTGCTGAGAGAATGTTGCCGGGCGGCGGGCGCGCCCCCGCTTGAGCTGGTCATAAGCTTCACGGTCTGCAAGGAGAACCACTTACACATCAGGGAGTTCCTGCAGGCGGTCCGGCCGATGCAGCCTGATTCGGTCGTCATCAGCCATTTGAACTTCGTGACGCCTGAGATCGCCGAATCGCACAACCGTCGCTTCCCCGGTCTGCGCATCGGTCCCAGCAGCGTCGAGGCGTGGAGAGATTGCTTGCAGATGGATTTCCTGAGCTTGTTCTATGAACTCGAAGGGGCCAGACGGATCGACTGGACGCAAGTCTCCATCATTCCATTCTGCCCGACGCCCACGCGCCTCCGCTGGTATTACACACGCCCGGCCTTGCCGATGAGCCGACCCCGCTGCGCCGCGCCCTGGCATTGCGCGCAGGTGCTCTGCGACGGAACGGTGGCTGTCCTCGGTCGATGCTTCGAAACCACGATGGGCGACCTGAAAACCGAGAGGCTGCCGGAAATCTGGCATTCGACGGAGTACGAGAGATTCAGGAACTTCCTCCGGGAGCACCCCTACCTGGAGCCGTGCATGCGATGTTGCGGCAGCTTGTGAGAAGCGCGGAAGGGATAGCTTGGGATGGCTCACGACAGCCAGGGAGGAAGTGATCGGTGAGGCTGAACCGACCCGCGCGCCCTGGTTGCGGTGAGGGTCGGCACGCCCGCCGGGAGACCGCCCGTGACCGATACCACGTACTTTGAGCAAACCGCATTGTGGGGCAAGCCACCACAATTCTACCAGGTACAAGTCCTCGCGGACATCCTGGAGATCCTGCCGCCTGATGTGCAGAGCGTACTGGACGTGGGCTGCGGAGACGGCTACATAACCAATTCATTGCTGGATCACCTAAAGGTGATGAGGGGGACATCAGCAAGGAGGCCCTTTGGCGGTCGGGGCGTTTCCGTGATTGGCCCATCGGAGAATCAACCATCAACGAGTTTGTCTCTTCGGACAAGGCAGAGCCGTGGGATTGTATGGAGATTAACGCGGATGGCAATATGGTTGCCATGTCACGCTGCTGTCGGCGGACCCTTGGAAACGCGTACGAAGAGAATCTGGGATCAATCTGGGGCGGCGATGCTTATGAGGCCTTTCGGGACTTCTTGCGTGATGGAGGAATTCACCCCCCCCGTGCTACCGTTGCTGCCGAATCTTGTGATGCGTAAGTCAGTCAGGGCGGACCTGATTCAATGCCGAGGCCCGTGTATTCTTCAAAGGGCAGTGTGGTGATGGAGAAAGACGTTTGTCATATTCAGTCCTTTGCCGTCATTGGTCTTCCCGTGACCCGACATGGTGTTTCGCTGATTCGGCACGTAGTCGAAGCGGGCTTGCGTCCGAAATTCGGCCTTATCATTGCGCAAAGAGATGACCAGTTGGAGCGATCTAGCGGCCTGTGGTCGGTACCTGAATGGTGGGAGAAGGCGGCGGAAGGTTGGTCAGAGACAGAGCCGGCTTCGGAGAGTGGGGCGATAGGCGAAGACAGCGTGGAAGCTCTTTATCGTGTACATCGCGTTCCGTATGTCTTTGTTCCCGACCTGAACGGCCAGGTTGCGTGCGAGATTATATCACGGGGAGCGGTGGACGCAATCCTTTTGGCCGAAGGTCCAATCCTGAGGGAGCCAATCCTCCGGGCATCGCGTTGTGGCGTCGTGAATGTCCATGCCGCGCCTCTTCCGGAATATCGGGGCAACCATGCCACACGTTGGGCACTTTACCACGATGAGCCGCTGTGCGTGAGCGCTCATATCGTTGACAAAGGGATCGACACCGGACCAATACTGGCAAGACAGCACCTTCCGGTCATGAGAACCGACACGCTGGTCGACGTTGATGAGCGTGGATTCAAAGTGTGCGGCGAACTGGCTGCCGAGGTTTTTGCCCATGCTATCAGAACAGGTGTGCCAATTCAGCCCCAGCGTCCCTGGCAAGGGCGAACGTTCAAGGGGCAGATGCCTCGAGAGTTCATCGAAGAATTGGAAAGACGGTTGCGGGATCAGGAGTACTCACACTATGAGTGAGACCCATACGAGGTTGCAGGTTATGATGCCTGGACCTGGCCCGTTTCCATATCAGGAGCATTTGTGGAGATTGGTCGGAGCGCACCTCGGCCTTGCCGTCCGGTTTGGCTATCCCAGCGAACCTGCCGGGGAATACAGGGTGTTCTGTGGAAGCGGCGGCCCTTCATTGCGGATGCCGTTTGAGGGGGGCGGGGGCGACCTGCTGGCTGATGGCGTCAGGCTGCATCGAGTGCGGCAGGGTCGGCGGCGCTGGAAAGTTCTTGCCGGGGCGAAAGGGTTGAAGGTCAAGTGTCAGGGGGCTGACGTGACTGTCAACACTGACCTTATTGGGCCTCTTGGATGGCTGCTTTCGTTAGGAGAGGAAGGTCAGATCTACCGAAGGGACAGGTATGGTCTCTTCCAAGGCCAGGACAGCGTGCGGCGTCGGATGGGGGCGTTGTCGGAACCGATTTTCGAGAACACAGCCGCTTGGATTGGCGCCGTCGTAGATGCGCCGTTACCGCCCGCGTACGCCCGCGAAGCCACGTGGGCGGTTGCGGTAAGTTGCGATGTGGATGTGCTGGGGGACGGGTACATTCCGGCAGTGCTGGAATTCCTCGACGAACACCGGGTCGAACGTCCGACGTTCATGATTTGCGCGCACTCCGAAGAAGAGGGGACGATCCGCGACCCGTCCTACGACATCACCACCGATTCTGCGAGCAGACTCCTTGAGCCGCTGCGCCAGGCCGACGTGGAGGTCGGATTGCATGGGAGTTATCTGGCGCACGATAGGCCGGGATTCCTGATGGCTCAGAAGTGTCGGCTGGAACAGTGGTGGGGCAGGTCTGTTCAGGGCCATCGGGCGCATTTTTATCGGTTTGCTTATCCTCGCTCGTGGGCTTGGCAGCACCGCTGCGGATTTCTTTACGATGCTTCGTTGGGCTATCCCGATCTTCCAGGCCTGCGTTCGGCGTGCGCCTCCCCCACAATGTTCTATGATCATGAGCGCGGCAGTGTGCCCTTTACCGTCTTTCCCACAGCCGTGCTGGATCAGCACTTCTTTTGGCCAACGCGATGGAGCCGGAGGAAGTTCAGAAAATACATTTCGGCTCTGTTCAAACGGATCGCCCGGATCAACGGCGCCCTACTGCTTGATTGGCACACATATACTATCGATGCCCAGAGATACCGGGGCTGGTGGGATAGGTTGGACGAAATCCTTTCGTGGGCGCGGGAGGCGGGAGCCTGTTCGAGTGGTATAGGCAAGGTGCTGGAGGATTATCGGAGGCGGTGGGAGCGGTGCACGGTGCAATGTCCCGCCCTGGTACTGGGCGACGGCACAGACACCTTGGACTTGAGCGATCGAAGTGCTAATAATCAGGGCCCTTTCCCGATTGTGAGATAAATGAGGCCTTGACGCGAGTAACTTCATTGGCAAAGGAACTGCTGTTTTCAGGACTGATAGACTTCTCTTGGGCAGAGGCGACTTTGTCGCCAGCGCCGCCATTTTCAAGGACCAGCCGACCAGCGTCGAGCTTGAAAGTTATCACATGTTGGATCGTTGCATCCATTTTGCAATTCACCAGGAGGTTGGTGTAGAAATAGAAGGTGGCCTTTGCCATCAACCTTTCATGGTGGAGTATATGCATGGATAAGAACACAAAAAGTTATTATGACCAACCGGATCTTTGGGGCAAGCCCCCCCTGCTCTACGAGATCCGCCTTCGGGCGGACATTCAGGCCTTGTGGCCCGATGATATCGGAAGTATAGTGGACGTGGGCTGCGGAGGTGGTTACATAACCAACGCCCTGCTGGCCTGTCTCCACAAGTGGCGCCGCACAGGGGATGCCAGATGGGCCGAGTTCGCCCGCCGGGAGACCGCCCGTGACCGATACCACGTACTTTGAGCAGGCCGCATTGTGGGGCAAGCCACCGCAATTCTACCAGGTACAAGTCCTGGCGGACATCCTGGAGATCCTGCCGCCTGATGTGCAGAGCGTACTGGACGTGGGCTGCGGGGACGGGTTCATCACCAACGCCCTGCCCGAGCAGTTGCGGGTAGTTGGGGTCGACATCAGCCAACAGGCCGTGAAGCACGTGAAGCGTGAAACAGTCATCGGCTCGGCCACCGATCTGCCGTTGCCTGATCGCTCATTCGATATGGTCATGTCGAACGATGTCCTGGAGCACCTGGACGACCAAGAGCTCGCCAAGGCGCTGCCCGAACTCGCCAGGGTCGCCAAGAACTATGTCCTGCTAACTGTTCCCAACGGCGAAGACCTCAGCGCAAACCTTACCCGATGCGCTGATTGCGGGATGGAACACCACATCAACCAGCACAAGCGACCGTTCGACGACCGTGCCATGCGAGAGCTAGCCCCAAGTGGCTTTCGGCTTGGGGAGCTGCGCTGGTCCGGCGACGTGACGCGCCCTCCCGGCGATCCCACGGCGTACCTTCGATGTCGGGCCGGATACTATCGCATCTGGCCGAACGCTATCTGCCCACGCTGCGGGTCGAGCCTCCAGAGCTCGCGGCCCGCGGACGACCGACTTCTCTGCGTTACAGATAGCCTTTGGGCCGAAATCTCGGCTGATTACCTAACCGACGTCGGCCCATGGAATGACCGCAGCGAGATCATGGGGCTTTATTGTCGGGAGGATGTTCCGTACGTCCGGGAGTCCGCAGAGGCTCGCTGCGAATCGGCCTCGTTGCTGACCGTTGATTTCGGCAATCCGCACCAAGTCGCTCGACCGGACTTCGTGCCAGGAGGGTTATGGTCGAAGTTCGTGCCTCCACCAAATGCAAGACAGGATCAACGGGGGCTCCACATACCAAACGCGAAATCCTCCGCGGTCGTACGGGTGCAGTTGCCGACCTCTGCTTGCCCCGACGACCAGATCATCATCGAGGCGGCTGGGACCGGCTGCGCCTGGCTGCACGCCGTGGACGGCGTCGCCCTGAAGTCGACGACTTTGGGCCAGCTCCAGCTGACCGGCGGAAGCAGCAGGCACCGGCTCCACGTCGATAAGCCCTGGCGCCCGAACCGGTTCGGACTGGCAGTTGAGCTCCACGTTCAAGGGACCGTGTGCTTGCGGCGGTTGGAATACATTCCTGACGAGTCCAGGAGACTCTCGGCCCCGTTCATTTCCCTCGGTCCTGGGCACAACCTCGTGCGCGCGGCGAACGGAGAGTCCTACTGGTCCTGGGGATTCCTGGCCAAGGCGCCCGGCCGGGTCCCCGCCCCGACGCTGGATCGGCTTTCGCGCTACGCCTCGGAACCAGAGCTTGCCGAGCCGAAGGCATCCGACCTGCTGCAGTTGCTCCAAAGGGATGACCGCCACGGGGAGAAAGACGAACGTGGTGCCACCGATTCGACCGTTCCCGATGGACAGCAGGAGAAGTCCGAAGCGACGCCCCCGGCCGACCCGGCCGGAGCCGCCCAGCGGCGGCGTCCCCGCCGCTACGGGTTGCTAGGACGAGCATTGCGGCGAGGAAGGCGGGAACTCCAGTTTCGTTTGACCAGGCGCCCGGGCTCCAGGGTGCCGACCCTGCCTTTTCCGTGGATGCGGCTCGAGCCATCGCCGCGTCCAGCCGGACCCTCGCTGCGAGTGTTGGTGCTCTCGCACATGTTTCCACATCCAGACCAGCCGGCGTCGGGGAACTTCGTACTCGAACAGGTTCAGGCCCTCCGGCGGCATGCGGGAATCGACGCCCGGATGCTCGCGGGACGCCCATTCTGGATGCCCTGGCATGACAACCTGCTCGCCTTGCTGCGCCGCGAAATCGAGTACCTTCGCCTTCGTTGGCAGAGTCGCTGGTGGGAGTTGGACACTGTCCCTGTCAAGTATTTGCCGTATCGCGTTACCGGTAGGCATTGGATGAGCGGCTGGCTGTACCGGTCAGCATTATTGTCGAGCATCGAGAGCCTATACAAGTGGTTCCCATTCGACTTGGTGCACGCGCATACGGGGTATCTGGACGGAGGCGCCGGGCTGGCGATCTCCCAGCGGTTTGGGGTACCGCTGGTGATCACCGAACACACCGGACCATTCTCCCTGCTTATGTGGCATCGGATCATTCGGCGCTGGACGTTGCGCAGCCTCACTGGCGCTAGCGCTGTCATTGCCGTCTCGGAAGCGCAGAAGCGAAACGTCGGCGAACACCTGCGCCCGTCAGTCGCAGCGGCGGTTCGGGTCCTGCCCAATGGCGTGGACTGCACCCTCTTTCGCCCTTCTCGCAACAGGCGACCACGGCCCGAATCGCCGAGGATCGTGTTCGTAGGGTACTTCGTGCCGATCAAGAACCTGCCGGTGCTCTTCGAGGCCTTCACCCGAGTCCGAGCCGAACTGCCCGGTGCGACGCTCGCGGTGATCGGCGGGGGCGAAACACCCGATCAGCCGCAACGACTTCAGAAGGACCTGGAGCGTATGGGCTTAGCCGACAGCGTTGAGATCAGCGGATACCAACCTCGCCACGTTATTGCCAGGATTCTCCGTCGGCAGTGTGACCTGCTCGTCCTGCCCAGCCAGGCCGAAACCTTTGGATGCGCACTGATCGAGGCCATGGCGTCCGGCGTGCCAGTCGTGGCCACACGCTGCGGCGGCCCGGAAGATATCATCACCAGTCCGGAACTCGGCGAACTTTGTCGGCCGGGCGATCCCGAAGACTTGGCCAACGCGATCCTCCATGTCGCCCGCAGGGCTGGGCGATATTCGCCAGAAGCGATCCGCGCTCAGGCTGTGAGACGGTTCTCCTACCGTTCCGTCGCCGATCGACTGGCCGAGCTCTACCGGGAACTAACTGACAGCGCGGCACACAACCGATGAGTGACCATCGGAGGGCGCACCGAAGGATAGTGGCGCCAGGGGGCCACAAGATGCAGGGCTGTCTCCCGGTCGAAGTTGGAAACCGAAGAGAAAGGAGCACCATGAACGCACGAGTGCGAACTGTTCTTGATGAGATGATGACCGAGATGAAGGGACGGTTCAAGGATGTGGCTGAACAGTGACTGTCCCAATGATTGTGGGAAGATTTGTGGGGAGATCGGTCGGTTGGGTGGGGGTTGGTCAGATGGTTTTCGGAAGATCGCAGACACCGTCCTCGCCTCGCAGGAAGCTGGACAGGTGCCGATGGGCCAGCGGCTGAAAGGCCCCGGCATGCGCTGGTCGGTCAGGAACGTCAACCCCATGGCCGCCCTGGTGAGCCTGTGGAGTGATGGACAGTGGGACCTCTACTGGCAATCCGCCGCTTAAGTGCCACAATCCGCCGGTGCACCCCTACCCGGCCGCGACGCGGATTTGCCTTCTCATTCTACCCGCGGGATCTTAAGATGTGCGGCCGGTCTGGCGGGCGAGGAAGCTGGCCCACGGTCAGCTTTGCGGTAGCCTCCTCACAGCAGAAGGGCAGCCTGATGAACGTGGCGTTCGTCTATGTGAACAATGAATGCAATGTCGGCCGAGGCGCCGGATACGTCGCCGCGTCTGTGATCCGCGCCGGCCACAGCGTGACCTTCTACGACACGTTCTTCACGCCGATCGAGACGACGGCAGACGCCATCGCGCAGGGCAGCTACGACGTGCTGATGGTCTCAACCATGACCACGCTGTTTCCGGAGGCCCTGCACCTCGTCTCATTAGTGAAGGAACGGCGTGAGATTCCCGTCCTTCTTGGCGGGATCCATCCGACGATCGTGGGCGGGGCGATTCTCCAGGAGCACCCGGAGATCGATTTCCTCTGTATCGGCGAAGGGGAGTCCATGGTCGCCGACTTCCTGGCGCGTTTCGGCCGCGCCGGATTCCAAGACATCCCGAACCTCGCCTACCGCCGCGACGGTCAGATCCGCGTCAATCCACCGAGGCCGCCGGAGGACCTAGCGACACTCCCGCCATTCCCATGGTACCTGTTTCCCGAACGGGCGGTGGTTCAAGAAGGACAGGGGTTCCTTTACGTCAACGCTACGCGCGGATGCCCTTATCGCTGCACCTACTGCTGCAACCACGTCTACCTGGCGCTGTACGGCAGCAGCTACATCCGCTTCCGGCCGGTGGACGACGTGATCAAAGAGCTGCGATTCCTGCAGCGCCAATACGCCCCGAGGCTGCTCTACTTCGGCGACGAGATGATTCTGTCGAAGGCGGAATACGCCACGGCGCTATTCGAGACGATCAAGCAGAAGCTTGGCGCGCCGTACGGCTGCATGGCGAGAGTGGAGTATCTGACCCAAGACGTCGTAGACCTACTCGAGCGGACCGGGTGCCAGTATATGGGAGTGGGAGTGGAGTGCGGGGATGAGCAGTTCCGAAAGACGTTCCTCGGTCGCCGAATGTCCAACGAGCAGATCAAGCAGGCCGTCGCCCGAGTCAAGGCCGCGGGGATTTTCGTCACGTCATTCAACATGATCGGCTACCCGTTCGACAACGACGACGAGCTAACGGAATCGACGGTTAGGTTCAACCAGGAAATCCAGCCGGACTTTGTCCAGCTCTCTATCTTCTATCCTTTTCCGGGCACCAAGCTGTACGAACGATGCAAGAAGCTAGACCTCATCGATCCGGAGAAGCAAGAGGGCCTGAAAGACTACTTCGAGGACACGGTCCTCCGTAGTCGGAGCCTGAAGGATAAGAGAAACGAGATCGAGAAGCTGTTGGACCCCAATGGTTTTCAGTTTACCGTGGGGCATCGGCCGAAGGCGGCGACCATTGACCGGTCGGCCGAGGCCCAGTCGCCCGAGAAACGGCGCGTGCTGATGCTCGCGCCCGACCACAACATCATCGATCGACGGATCCTTCAGGAGGCCAAAACCCTCGCCGACAACGAATACGCCGTGACGGTTATCAGCGGCTTCGAATGCCCGCAGGAGGAGCATTTTGCTCGGGACGGTGTATACGTGCACCGCTACAGCTACGACCTTGCCTGCCGATCCACCTCCGCCAGTCTTGGACGACAATTGCCCCTTCCAGCCGGCGATGCGCGATCTCGACTGAGGAAGCTGGCGGCGAAACTGGTGCGAAAGGTGTTCCGGGGCACCATTCCGTTCGTCCCCAGGCCGGATCCATTTCGGTCTTTCATACGCGACATCGCCGGGCGTTTCAGAGCCGATATCGTCCACATACACGATCTGCCGCTGCTCTGGCTCGGTCTCGAGCTGGCTAGGCAATGGCAGGCCAGGCTGGTCTATGATGCCCACGAGATCTATTACGTGCATCACAGCATACCCGCTGCCCTCAAGCGAAAGCTGAAATCGGAGGAACGAGAACTCGTAGCTGAGGTCGACGTGTTCATCACGGTCAATGAGGCTATCGCGAAGCACTTCTCCAAGCTATACGGCAGGAAGGTGCTGATCCTCCACAATGCTGTCGACCCACCGTCGGATGCCGGGGACGAGGATTCGGCTCATCGCCTCCGTACCCTAGCGGGTCTGCCACGGCCTTCGCGCGTGATCCTATATCAAGGTTGGTTCAGCTCCGAACGGAACCTGGAATCCCTCGTCTTGTCAGCTGGGCTTCTACCAGACGATACGTACCTCGTCATGATCGGCTATGGCGACCACGAGCGGAAGCTGCGCGACCTCCTGCAAGGAAAAGCCTTCGCGGACAAGGTCCGGTTTCTCGGACAGGTTCAGCCAGATAGGCTGCTGTCCCTGACGGCCGGCGCCGATCTGGGAGTGGTCCCGTATCAACCGGTGGACCTCAACCACAAGTATTCTTCGCCGAACAAGTTCTTTGAGTATGTCCAGATGGGCGTTCCTGTGATCGCCCACCGTTTGCCCTTCTTTGAGACCATGGAGAGCAGATTCGGCGTGGTGAAAACCGGCGACATTTCCACGCCCCGCGGCATGGCAAAGACGATCAACGCCCTTCTGCAAAGCCCCGACCAGTTGATCCGAATGCGAGAGGCCTGTCGGTCAGCAGCGGCGGAACTCAGTTGGCGGAAGGAGAGCAAGAAGCTCCTGGAGGCCTATCGCTCCCTGCCCGACGCGCCGCCGGCGGAATAGAGACCGACTGACTCACCGGTGCGAGGGAAAATGCATGTTGGTTTGTCTTGAAATCCATTCTAGTGTACCCCGCCAGGCGGCGGCTCGCCACGGATTGGCGAGCATGCTTGGCTTGAAGCCAGTGCGACTGAACCAGCAATGGGGACTGTTTTGGCCCAACCTCCCAGGCGCACGATCACCAAGACACCGGCGCGTCCATCGTTCACCTCACGATGAGTCGTGGATCGGCTTCGGCCCCGGGCTCCTTCACCATGACGGCTGATTTGGTTCTGCGCCTGCCCGGTTGGCGCTGCGCGCACCGAAGCAGGCGTACGTCCTGATCGAGTCGCTGCGCCGGCTGGGGCTGAAGGATACCCAACTGGCCAAGGCCCAGGCCGGCAGGCTCCGGCTGAAGCTCTTGAAGATCGGCTCGTGCAACATGCGGGCTAGATTAGCTCCGTTGCAGTTGCCCGTAGACGGAAAGCAGCTTCTCTTCCTCCCTCGACCAATTGTAGTCGGTCGCTCGGCCTAACAGCCGCTGGCGAAACCTGCCCGGGCCGCCCTTGGACTCATCGAACATTTCGCGGATGGCCTGGGCGTATTGCTCCTCGCGCTCCAGCTTCGCCACGACGCCGAACTCCTCTTGCCCGACCACCTTCCGCAGAAACGGCAGGTCGTTGACTATGATCGGAAGGGCCGCCTGGATGAACTCGAAGAGTTTATTCGGCGAGCAGTAGTAGTTGTTCAGGTCCACCGGCTGGTACGGGATGATCCCCGCATCCGCCGAGGCCGTCCAGTACAACAGTTCAGCCTGGGAGACGGCCTCCTTGAAATGGACCCTTCCGCCCAGCCCTCGCTCGCGGACAATTTGCTCCAGATCGGCCCTCGCATCACCATAGCCCATCATGACCAGGTGGACGCCGTCATCAACTAGGCTCATCGCCCTAACCAGGTCCTGCAGGCCTCGCGTTTGGGACATCCAGCCCTGGTACAGCAGGACGGCATCGCCGCTGGCGATGGGCATAGTTTCGCGGAAGCGGTTCGGCGCGACGGTCGGGTCAAAGCCGTCCGGCCGGTTAACGGCGTTGTAAATGACCGTGGGCTCGGGGATCCCGTACCGCTCGGCCATCTCTTTGGCGATAAACGGATTCACCGTAATGGCATGATCGCAGTATGGAACCAACCGCTTCTCCAGACGCCCCTGCAGCCACCTCTGGAACCGTGAGAGGGAGTTGATTTCCGGATACAACTCGTGCGCATCGTAAACCACGGGGAGGCCGAAACGCCGCTTGGCATAGACGGCAACCTTCAGGCGGGGCAGGTCGTGGGCATGGATGACGTCCGGGTAGAACTGCTGTATGCGCCAGACAATGGATAATTCCAGGCATGATAAGACACTCCTGCAGACCGGTCCCCACATAACGGCCTCTACCAACAGATCCAGCCCCTTCATTCCACGCGCAGCCATTCGCTTCAGACGGCGATTCAGCACTTTGAGCTTGCTCACCGGAAACGGTAAGGGTTTGCCGGTGCCGACCGGTCCATTCGAGACCAGGCGTTCTGACGACGGCGGCAAGAGGCAGTGCCGCACTCGCTCGACCTTTACTCGGCCGACCAATTCGAACTCCGGCAGGGACTCCGCACCGGCGGCCAGAAGGATGACCTCGTGTCCCAGGTCGATCAGCGTCTCGGCCTCCTGGAGGATCCGCCGGTCTATTACAACGTCATCTGTCAACATGAGTATGCGCATGAGGCGACTTCTTTACCGTGAGTTCTTCGGATATGTGTCCAGGCACACCTTGGCCACCGCACACATGTCGTGTACTTCCCTTACATACCGCTTCGATTTCTCGCCGATTCGAGGCCACCATTCCGGATGGGCCACCCACTCGGCCAGTACTTCCTCGAAATTGTCGGCCGAAGCAAGGATTATGGGACACCCCTGCCGATACAGCGGCAGAATGTCCGGGCGGATATAACAGATGGTGGGCTTGCCCATCGCCATCATCTCCACCGCGCATTGCCCGTACGCCCCGACCAGCAGTTGATCTACGCCCAAGTCGCAAGTGTTACGGATCGTCACGGCCTCGGCGTAGGGTTTGTTTTCCACTAGGACAAGTTCCACCTTGAGGCCTCGCCGCCGGAGCCGTTCAACGGCCGCGACGATGATGGCCGTTCCCTTCATCTTCCAGTTCGACGGTGCATGAGCCAGCCGCACCGGCCGATCCACACCGGGTCGGCCAGGCGGGACCGAACTGTGCCCACTTTGCGCCAGCGCCTCGAACTTCTCCAGGTCGATGGGCTGCGGCAGAAGCACCGCCCCCGGCACAAATTCAAGCAGGTCCGGCGTGCTGACAAAGATCCCGTCGGCGTGTTCGAGGGCCATCCGCCTCGCCTTGAGGCGATTGCGACTGCAGTTCATCGGCCAGCAAGCAGCGCAGACGCTGGGCTTGTAGGTCTTTACGGTATGTTTGCTGTCACGGATATCACAGCCGCAGAAGTAGAAGAAGACGCGTTTGCCCATCCGCTTGAGACAGGGCACATCCCATAATTTTGGCCCACACAGCGATTCCCCGAAGTAGAAGTGGAAAACGTCGAATCGCGGCGCCTTGGCCAGCACGAACCAGGCCCACTCCCACATCCTGCCGATTATCGCGGGGTTTGTGAAGATTTGGTCGCAGAAGTAGTCGAAGTTCGTCGGCTGGTAATTGACGGACCAAGCGTCGTGTCCCAATCGGCGCTGGGCGCGCGCCAAGAGACCGGCCATGCCTCCCGTGTTCTTCGGGCCGTGCAATATCTTCATGACAGCAGGCCCTCTATCGCATCGGCCACTCGCCCAGCGGCGCGGCCGCCGCCGAAGATCTCGTCCCTCACCTGCGATGGAACCTCAGGATAACGCCCGTCAAGCGACTCGTAGGCGTCCAATATCTTCTGCCGGCGCCACCCGGCCAGAACAGACCATCCTCCTTCGAGGAGCTCGCGCCATTCCGTGACCTCTCGCAGGACCACGCTCGGCACCCCCCAAAAGAAGGCCTCGCGCTGGACGCCCCCAGAGTCAGTGAAAATACACTTGGCTGCAGCCTCCAGGGCCAACATCTCCAGGTAGCCGACGGGACCAACCAGGCGCAGCGCTCCAAGGTTGCCACTCCGTGCCGGCGATCCATCGATGCGCTGCCGTGTCCGCGGATGCACTGGGAAGATCACCGGCAAATCCAACGCGGCCAGGGCTCCAAGAATGGCTTGCAGGCGCCCAGGGTCGTCGACGTTTTCCGCGCGGTGCACGGTGGCCAAGAAATACCCGCCTGGTTCCACGCTAAGCTGAGCGAGGATTTCCCTCCGGGCGCGCCCCTTGAAGCTCAGAAAGCAATCGTACATCAGGTCTCCGGTCCGGACGGTGAACTCGCTGAGACCTTCCCGAGCTAGGTTGGCCACGGCCGTGGCCGTCGGCGCGCAAAGCAGACTGCTTATGTGATCGGTGACCACACGATTGATCTCTTCGGGCATCGTCCGGTCGGAACTGCGAAGGCCCGCCTCTACGTGAACCAGTGGAATGTGCATCTTGGAGGCCACCAAGGCGCCGGCCAAGGTCGAATTGGTGTCGCCGTCCACGACCACAGCGTCGCACGGGTTGTCCACAAGGAACTGCTCGAGGGCGCCCATCATTCGGCCGGTTTGCTCGCCGTGGCCGGCGGAACCGATCCCCAGATTAACGTCGGGCTCTTCCAGGCACAGGTCTTCGAAGAACAGCCTGCTCATCGCCTCATCATAATGCTGGCCGGTGTGCACAAGTGTTTCCCTGTGCCCACGGCGCGCCAGTTCTCGCCGCAGCGGTGCAACCTGCATGAACTGAGGACGCGTCCCCACGACCCGCACCAGAGTCAGTGGTCTCGTCATGTTGCCCAGCCTGTATCCGTTGGAGCAGACTCCCTCATACGACAACACTCACCAGCCGGTCGCTAATCGCCTCCCGCCGATCAGCCAGCTCAAGACCCGGATGCGTCAGTTGGTCTGGCGGGAGACGATCCAAGATATCGTGAAACGCACCCACGATAGGTCCATCATTCGTCGCCTTGAAGAACTCCTGGGGGCCTGAAATCGGTCAGTATGAGTTTCCTAGCGCCTGTGGGCGAATAGCCGTATCAGACATTATCGACAAACACCTTTTTCATTCGGCCGAAAAACCAGTACCCCACAAAGAAAGTTACCACCGCCAGCGCCAGCAGCACCCAGAGAACTTCGTTCGACGGCCAGCGCCCCATCATCAGAACGTCCTGGTAGGAAATGATCATGTAGTAGAGCGGGTTGATGCCCAGCAGCGGCCGGAGGTTCGCGGGGATCATTTCAGCCGTGTAAGCAATCGGGCTGCCCATCATGAGGATCAGGATCACGACGCCGATAATCGCCTGAAGATCACGCATGATGACGTTCAGGCTCGAAAGGATCCATATCACTCCCATTGTGAACATCAGTTGCAGCACCCAGACGGCGGGCAGCATCAGCGCCCACCACGTGAGCCTGCCCATCGCCCCTACCGCAATCAGAAGCAGGCCGATCCCGGCAATCTGCGTACACTGGCTGGTCAACACGGCCTTGACCGGTATCAACTCTATCGGAAACAGCGTGTTCTTAATCAGATTGGAGTTGCTGGTAACGGCGACTACACCGAGGCTCAGCGCCTCGGCGAACCCAATGAACGGGATAAGGCCACAGAAGATGAGCACCACGTACTCGTTGGAGTCAAACAATCCAGGGAACCGTACCTTGAAAATAAAGATGTAGACCAGTGCGTACGTTCCCAGGAACACCAGCGGATAAGCAACCAGCCAGGCCAGCCCCAAGATCGATCCTGCATAGCGCGCGCGGACATCATTCCGGGTCGTCTGCCACAGAAGACCTCGATGTCTCCAGAGCAGCGAAACAGGCCTAGCCAGAAAACCCATACCGTAGCCCTAACGCCCCAACCGTGAGTTCCTTAGAGTCTCTACCCTGCGCAATTATGCAGCTCTCCCGACGGGCTGCAAGCTTTTTTGCCGGCCCATGCCGGGCACCTGAGCCCCCAAACTCAGCCATTGGGGCTCCGCTGACGCTCACAATCGCAAGAATAGGCGCGCCTCTTGCGCACGGCAAAGTCAGTGAACACAAAGCCTTAGCGAGGGTCCGGCCCTTGTTCCTGCCGACGAGCTTCACCTGTTTCGGGGCGTCCTCGTGAACGTCGTAGATGACCTTCGAGCCGGCAAGCTTGAGGACGACGCCCACCGGCATGAGCGCCGTCTCGTGAATGTGATAGACGTCCGCCCGCAGGGAGGCGGCTTTGCGGCAGGCTCCGGCCGCGCTGCTCAACACGCTCCAGGCGTTTGGCCTGGCCCTGGCGACCGGATGGAAACGCACGCCGTCCACGCAGGGCGACGGTGGATCCGGCGCCAACAGATGCACGTCATGGCCG
>CBFCZU010000004.1:0-47459 GCA_965602635.1 uncultured Planctomycetales bacterium
TGGCAGAGCAGCGGTTTCCAAAACCGCAGGTTGGGGGTTCGAGTCCCTCCTGCCGTGGTGGCGGACGAGCAGGCGGGCGGCGGGGACTCGGGCCCGGTGGCATCGAGGCAGGAGCAACGAGAAGTGGCGTTCGAGGTATACAAGCGCGGACAGGGCAAGTACACGCGGCTGGTAACTTTTGCCGTCGGGGGGGTGATAGGAGCGGCCACGGCGTACTATGTCTCGGACCTGCTGAGCGGGACGGACCTCAGCCAGTACCTGGTGTTCGGCATCCCGCTGGCGATCTTCGCCGCCATCGCCATGCTGATGTTCTGGGTGGTCAACCGCCCGCGCAGCGCCGACTTCATGATCGCCACCGAGGGCGAAATGAAAAAGGTCTCCTGGTCCAGCAAGAAGGAGATCATCGGCGGGACGAAGGTGGTCATCGCCACAACGCTGATAATGGCGATGGTGCTGCTGGCGGTGGACCTGGCGTTTGGGTTCTTCTTCAGGTGGATAGGTGTGTTGCAGGTCGGCCGCGCGTGAGCCGGCCGCTCCTGCCGACAGAAAGATATCATGGGCAAGCAGTGGTACGTTCTTCGGGTTGCCTCCAATAAGGAGGCCCAGGTGCGCGAGGCCCTCGAGCGCAAGGTGAAGATCGAGGCCCTTGAGGACCAGATCGGGCGCATCCTGGTCCCGACCGACCGCCGCCCGCGCCCGCGGAGCAAGCCCGGCGAAAGCAAGTTCGTCGAGCGGAAGCTTTACCCCGGGTACGTCTTCATCGAGATGGAGCTGTCCGAGGACGGGAAAATCGGGGAGAAGCCCTGGTTCCTCATCAAAGAAACCTCCGGCGTGGGCGACTTCATCAGCATGGACGGCAAGCCGTCGGCGATGACCCAGACGGACGTCGACAAGATGCTCATGCAGGTGGAGCGCCCCGAAGAGGGCTCGACCCTGGCGGTGGAGTTCAAGAAGGGCGAACAGGTCAAGATCAAGGAAGGTCCCTTCGAGGAATTCGACGGCACGGTGGACGAGGTCCAGGCGGACAAGGGCACGGTAAGAGTTATCGTGACGATCTTCGGGCGGGCCACGCCCGTGGAAATGCATTACTGGCAGGTTGAGAAGGCGTAGCCGCGGGCGGGCGGGTCTCCGACCCGCGCCCTGCCCCAGCGGCGTCCGCAGAGGTACGGAACCCGGGCGGCCCGGGAATTCCCGAATCTTACCATGGCCAAGGCAGTAGTCGCGAAAGTCAAGCTCCAGGCCCCCGGCGGGCAGGCCACCCCCGCTCCGCCGATCGGACCGGCCCTTGGGCAGCACAACGTCAACATCGGTCAGTTCGTGGCCATGTTCAACGACCGGACGCGGGAGTACAACGGGACGACCATCCCGGTGGTAATCACCGTGTTCGCCGACCGGACGTTCACCTTCATAACCAAGAGCCCCCCGGCGGCGGTGCTGCTGAAGCAGGCGGCCGAGGTCGCCAAAGGCTCCGGCGTGCCGAACAAGGAAAAGGTGGGTCAGGTTACCGCCGCGCAGGTCCGCCAGATCGCCGAGACGAAGATGGCCGACCTGAACGCCTTCGACGTGGACGCGGCCATGCGCCAGATCGAGGGCACCGCCCGGAGCATGGGCCTGGACGTCGTGGACTGATAACCGCGGATGCGGGACCGGCCAAACGCTGATCCCAAATCCGACATGAACGGCCTGACCACGGGCCGGCACTACAGTGGGAGCCCTCAGGGCAAAGGAGCGGTTGATGGGCAGGACCAAGCATGGCAAGCGGTACAACGCCGACCTGGCGAAGGTTCCGCAGAGCCCCGTACCGGTGGCTGAGGCCATCGCGATTCTCAAGGGATTCAACCAGACCAAGTTCGACCAGACAGTGGAGCTTGTGCTGTGGCTGGGGATAGACCCGCGTCAGGCCGATCAGGCCATTCGCGGCTCGATCTCGCTGCCCCACGGCATCGGCAGAACCAAGCGGGTGATCGCGTTCTGCGATGACGAGCAGGCCGAGGCTGCCCGCGAGGCGGGCGCGGTCGAGGCCGGTAGCGACGCGCTGATCGAGAAGATTCAGAATGGCTGGGCCGACTTCGACGTGGCGGTGGCGACGCCGGCGATGATGCGGAGCGTCTCGCGGCTGGGTCGGATCCTCGGCCCGCAGGGCAAGATGCCCTCGCCCAAGACCGGCACGGTGGTCGGGGACGTCGTCCCGGCGGTGACCGAATACGCCGCCGGCAAGGTGGATTTTCGCAACGACGCGGGCGGCAACCTGCACGTGCCGGTCGGCAAGCTGAGCTTTGAGGTCGAAAAGCTGGCGGAGAACATCGAGGCGTTCCTGGCCCACGTGCGGTCGAGAAGGCCCACCAGCAGCAAAGGAACGTACATGAAGAAGGTCTGCCTGGCGGCGACGATGTCACCGGCGGTGGCCCTGGAAACGGGATAGGTGCGAACATGAGTAAACCGGTCAAGGCAATGCTGCGGAAAGAGCTCATCGCGCGTCTGGCGGGTGTCGAGTCGCTGACGGTGCTGAGCTTGGCCGGGGTGGACGGCGTCGATAACACCCGGCTGCGGCGGCATCTCCAGGCCAAGGACATTCGTGTCATGGTGGTGAGGAACGTGATCGCCCGCCAGGCCCTGGAGGAGGTCGGGCTGGGCAGCGCCTGCCGCCTCATCGACGGGCCCTGCGCACTGGTGACCGGCGAGCTGAACCCCGTGGTCGTCGTCCGGGAGCTGCTCGAGCAGGCGAAGGATATCCCCAGCCTCCTGGTGCGGGGGGCGCTGATGGAGGGGGAGGTCTTTGGCCCCGAGCGGGTCGAAGAGCTCAGCCGCTACCCGACGCGGGAAGAAGCGCTCGCCAACCTCGTCGGCCAGGCCCTCTCGCCCGGCGGGCAGGTCGTCGCCGCCCTGCTCGGCGCCGGCGCCCGACTGGCCGCGATTGTCAAGGCGGTCGAGGACCGAGCCGGCGAGGCTGAGAACAACTAGATGTCAACACCGAGATCTGCACCGGCTGCGGATTGGTCCCGATCCATCGGGATTAAATGAGGCCGCGGTGGCCTCACCTATCAGGCCGGTTGAAACTACGTAGCGGGAGTCAGGTGAAATGTCGGAAGAGACAACAGCGGCTGAGGGAGAGGCCAGGGAATTCTCCCCCGAGATCAAGGAATTGGGCGACAAGCTCGCGGAACTGACCTTGAAGCAGGCCGTCGAGCTGGGCGCCTACCTCAAGGCGGAGTACGAGATCGAGCCGGCAGCGGCAGGCGCGGTGATGATGGTGGGCCCGGGCGGCGAAGCGGCCGCCGAGGCGGAAGAGCAAACCAGCTTCGACGTCATCCTCAAAGACATCGGCGACAAGAAGATCCAGGTAATCAAGGCCGTTCGCGCGTTGACCAGCCTGGGGCTCAAGGAAGCCAAGGACCTGGTGGAAGGCGCCCCGAAACCGGTCAAGGAAGGCGTTCCCAAGGAAGAGGCCGAGGAGGCTGTCAAGCAGCTCACCGAGGCCGGGGCAACGGCGGAGATAGTCTGATTGGACTTGAAACGACAATCGGACATTGGGCGGGCCGGCGGGCTCGCTGCGCGCGGCGCGGATGCCCGTCCCGCCGCGGGCGGAAAGGTTGCCAGCACAGCCCGGCGGCGCGCTGAGGCCCCGGGCATATAGCGAGGAACAACCAATCATGCTTCAAATGGACAGAACCCTCGACTTCTCGAAGGTCGGCGACGCCATTGAGCCGCCGAACCTGATCGAGATTCAGACCCTCAGCTACGCGCGCTTCCTCCAGGTCGGCGTCGCCACCGAAAAACGCATTGGCGAAGGCTTGGAGGGGCTGCTGCGCGAAATCTTCCCGATCGTCAGCTACGACGAGCAGAGCAAGCTGGAGTACGTCTCCTACTCGCTCGGGGAGCCGCGCTACACGCCCGACGAGTGCCGGGAACTGAGGCTGACCTACGGCAAGCCGTTCCGCGTCCGCTGCCGGCTCGTCCGCAAGGACCGGCGGGACGTGCTCGAGGAGGAGATATACCTCGGCGAAATGCCCGTCATGATCGGCGGGGGGGAGTTCATCATCAACGGCGCCGAGCGGGTGCTCGTATCCCAGTTGCACCGTTCGCCGGGAGTGGACTTCACCGTGGAGGTGCAGGAGTCAGACCGCCCGCTGCACGGGGCGAGGATTATTCCCGAGCGCGGAAGCTGGATCGAAATGGCCGTCACCAAGAAGGACGTGCTGAGCATCCGGATCGACCAGTCGGCGAAGTTTCCGGTGACGAGCTTCCTGCGGGCGATGGACCCGGCCTACGGGACGAGCGAGGCGATCCTGCGGGAGTTCTATTCGACGCAGAAGGTATCCCCCAGCTCGGTCAAGCCGCAGATGTTCGCGGTCGAGCTGATCGTGGACCCGGAAAGCGGCGAGGAGCTGGTCCCCGCCGGCGGGCAGCTCGGAGACGCCGTCACCCGCATCCAGACGGCCATCAAGAAGCGCCTCGAGGTCATCGACAAGCCGGGCGACCTGCTGGTGCTTAACACCCTCGCCGAGGACCAGGCCAAGACGTACGAAGAGGCCCTGCTGCGGATATACACCCGCCTCCGCCCGGGCAACCCGCCCCAGCTCGACAAGGCCAAGACCCTCTTCGCCGAGAAGTTCTACGACGAAAACCGCTACCGTCTGGGCAAGGTGGGGCGTTTCCGGCTGAATCGGAAGTTCCGCCAGGACGTGTCGGAGAAGGTCATGACCCTGCGCCCGGAGGACATGGTCAACTGCCTGAAGTACATCGTTCGCCTCCGTAGCGGCGAGGGCGTGATAGACGACATAGACCACCTCGGCAACCGCCGCCTGCGGACGCTCGACGAGTTGGCAAAGGACGAGCTGCGCAAGGGTTTCCTGAAGCTCCGCCGGACGGTCCAGGAGCGCATGAGCCTGAGGGACCCGGAGGAGCTCACCAAGATCGCGGAGCTCGTCAACAGCAAGCACGTTTCCAGCAGCATTGACTACTTCTTCGGGCGCAGCGAACTGTCGCAGGTGGTGGACCAGACCAACCCGCTCAGCCAGATGAACCACGAGCGCCGGCTGAGCGCTTTGGGCCCGGGTGGGCTCAACCGCAAGCGGGCGGGCTTCGAGGTCCGCGACGTGCACATAAGCCACTACGGGCGCATCTGCCCCATCGAGACGCCCGAGGGCAACAACATCGGCCTGATCTCCTCGCTGAGCCTGTACGCGGCGGTGGATGAGTACGGCTTCGTGATAACCCCGTACCGCCGCGCCCGGGGCGGCAAGGCCACCGACGAGATCGAGTGGCTCCGGGCCGATCAGGAAATGGAAAGCATCCTGGCTCCCCCCGACGCGCTGGAGATGGACCGCGCAGGCCGCGCCTCCAAGCGCCTGCCGGGGGGCAACGTCCTGGCTCGCACCCGGGGCGAAGTGTCACTGGTCGCGAGCACCGACGTGCAGTACCTGGACGTTAGCCCCAAGCAGACGGTCGGCGTATCTGCCGCCCTGATCCCCTTCCTGGAGCATGACGACGCCAACCGGGCACTGATGGGCTCCAACATGCAGCGCCAGGCGGTGCCGCTGATCCGGACCGAGCCGCCCATCGTGAGCACCGGCCTGGAGCGCACAGTGGCCGAGAACTCCGGCATGGTCGTCCGCGCCAAGAAACGCGGCATCGTCAGCTACGTCGATTCCCAGCGGATCGTCATCGACGGCGTGGAAGAATACCCGCTGCGGAAGTTCGCCCGCCTGAACGAGCGCACCTGCCTTAACCAGAAGCCCATCATCCGCGTCGGCCAGCGAGTCAGGAGGGGCCAGGTCATCGCCGACGGGCCCGCATGCAGCAACGGCGAACTCGCACTGGGGCGGAACGTGATCGTCGCCTTCGTGCCCTTCGACGGATACAACTTCGAGGACGCCATCCTCATCTCCGAAAAGCTCGTCAAGGAGGACGCCTTCACCTCCATCCATATCGAGTCGTACGAGGTGGAGATCCGCGAGACCAAGCTGGGGCGCGAGGAGTTCACCCGCGACATCCCCAACGTCTCGGAGAGGGCCCTGAGGAACCTCGACGAAAACGGCGTGGTGCAGGTCGGCACCTACGTCAGAGGCGGGCAGGGCAGCGACAGCATCCTGGTGGGGAAGGTGGCGCCCAAGTCCAAGAGCGAGCTGACCCCCGAGGAAAAGCTGCTGCACGCGATCTTCGGCCGGGCCGGCGAGGACGTCAAGAACGACTCGCTGGAGCTGCCTGCCGGCGAGGAAGGCGTCGTCATCGACACCAAGCGGTTCAGCCGGCGGGTGCAGATGTCAGACGAGCAGAAGCGGGCTGTCAACAAGCGCATCAGGGCCTACAGGGCCGAGATGGACCGCAAGATCCGCAAGGTCTTCGGCGCCATGTGCGAGGAGATCAACCAGGTGCTCGGCACGCCCATGGTGGACCCGTCAACCCGACAGAAGGTCGGGCTCAGCGACATCGATGAGGTGCTCGACGAGCAGATCGAGAACTTCACCACCCGTTGGGTCAAGTCCTCCAAGGCCGCCGATCGCGAACGGGCACTGGCCATTCACGCACGGTACTGGCCGCTGGTCGAGGAAGTCCAGCGCGAGAAGGAGCGCAAGATCGGGCACATGAAGCGCGGCGACGAGCTGCCCTCCGGCGTGCTGGAGATGGTCAAGGTGTACGTCGCCACGAAGCGCCGGCTGGCCGAGGGCGACAAGATGGCCGGACGCCACGGCAACAAGGGCGTCATCGCCCGCATCGTCTCGGAAGAGGACATGCCCTTCCTGGCCGACGGCACGGCGGTGGGCATCTGCCTCAACCCCCTGGGCGTGCCCAGCCGAATGAACGTCGGGCAGATCCTGGAAACGCACCTTGGCTGGGCCGCGGCGGTGCTGGGGCTCCAGGCCGTCACCCCCGTCTTCGACGGCGCCAGCGAAGAGGAGATATTCCAGACCCTCGCCCAGGCCAACGAGCACGTCCGCGCCCGCCGCGAAGACCTTGAGGTCGTTCAACGGGCCGGCGAGACGGGCGAACTGTTCGTGGAAATGCCCAGCGACGGGAAGATCGTCCTCTACGACGGGCGGACCGGCGAGCCGTTCGAGCAGAAGGTCACCGTCGGGTACATGTACGTCACCAAGCTGCACCACCTCGTGGACGAGAAGATCCACGCCCGCTCCACGGGCCCGTACTCGCTCATCACCCAGCAGCCGCTGGGCGGAAAGGCCCGCACCGGCGGGCAGCGGTTCGGCGAAATGGAGGTCTGGGCGCTGGAGGCCTACGGCGCCTCCTACACCCTCCAGGAGATGCTCACCGTCAAGAGCGACGACGTGGAAGGGCGGACAAAGATCTACGAGTCCATGGTCAAGGGCCACAACACCCTCGAGGCCGGCACGCCCGTCTCCTTCGACGTGCTGTGCAGCGAGCTGAGAGGGCTGGGACTGAACATCCAACTGGAGAAAAGGAGCCTCATTTGACTCCGGCCGGCGCCGCCGAACGGATGATCGAATGTCGCCGATATACAGGAGCTGCTTGGCATGGTCGAGAGCGCATATGATCGCATCAACGACTACGGCTCGGTGAAGATCGCACTGGCCTCGCCCAATGACATCCGAAGCTGGTCGTTCGGGGAGGTCAAGAAGCCCGAGACGATCAACTACCGGACCTACCGCCCGGAAAAGGACGGCCTGTTCTGCGAGCGCATCTTCGGTCCTGAGCGCGACTGGGAGTGCGCCTGCGGGAAGTACAAGGGCACCAAGCACAAGGGCATCATCTGCGACCGCTGCGGCGTGAAGGTCACCCACTCGCGCGTCCGCAGAAAGCGCATGGGGCACCTTAACCTGGCCGCCCCGGTGGTGCACATCTGGTTCTTCAAGGCGCTGCCCTCACGCCTGGGAACGCTGCTGGGCATGAAGACCTCCGACTTGGAGAAGGTCATCCTCTTCCAGGAGTACGTCGTCACCCGCGAGGGCCAAACGCCCCTGAAGTACATGCAGGTGCTTACCGAGGACGAGTGCCGCTCCGCCCGGGATAAGTACGGCAAGGATTTCGATGCCGGGATGGGGGCCGAGGCCATCCGCGAGCTGCTGGTGAAAATCGACCTGCTGGAGCTTGCCGAACAATTGCGGGAAGATTACAGGAAAACCAACTCCAAGCAGAAGATGAAGGACCTGACCAAGCGGCTGAAGCTGGTGGAGGTGATCCGCGCCTCCGGCAGCCGGCCGGAGTGGATGATCATGGAGGTCATCCCCGTCATCCCGCCGGACCTCCGCCCGCTGGTGCTGCTGGAGAGCGGAAACTTCGCCACCAGCGACCTGAACGATCTCTACCGCCGGGTGATCAACCGCAACAACCGGCTCAAGAAGCTCATCGACCTGAACGCCCCGGGGGTGATCATCCGCAACGAGAAGCGGATGCTCCAGCAGGCGGTGGATGCGCTGTTCGACAACGGGCGGTGCCGCCGCTCGGTCCTGGGCAGCTCCAACCGTCCGCTCAAGAGCCTCACCGACATGATAAAGGGCAAGCAGGGCCGCTTCCGCGAGAACCTGCTGGGCAAGCGGGTTGACTACTCGGCCAGGTCGGTCATCGTCATCGGCCCGGAGCTGAAGCTCCACCAGTGCGGGCTGCCGAAGAAAATCGCCCTGGAGCTCTACCAGCCGTTCATCATCCGCAAGCTCCGCGAGCGTGGCCTGGCCGACACCATCAAGTCGGCCAAGCGGATGATCGAGCGGAAAGACCGGGAAATCTGGGACATCCTCGAGGAGGTCATCCACCAGCACCCGGTGCTGCTGAACCGTGCCCCCACACTCCACCGGATGGGCCTGCAGGCCTTCGAGCCCGTGCTGGTGGAAGGCAACGCCATCAAGATTCACCCGCTGGTCTGCAAGGGCTTCAACGCCGACTTCGACGGCGACCAGATGGCCGTGCACCTGCCGCTGTCGGTGGAGGCCCAGGCCGAGGCCCACGTGCTGATGCTCGCCAGCAACAACGTCTTCTCGCCCTCCAACGGCGCGCCCATCATGTCCCCCAGCCAGGACATGGTGCTCGGCATCTATTACCTTACCGCCGACCGGGGCAACAGGCACGTTGACCCCGGCCTGCGGAAGATGACCGTGAACGGGCAGGAGGTGCCGATATTCCGCGACACGCATGAGGCGATGATGGCTCACGACCTCGCCCTGGTCGGGATGCAGGCGCCCATCGGCGTCAGGCTGCCCGAGGGCACGGTCGTCGGGCCGGAGGGCGCGGTGGAGAAGGGCGGCTTGGTGGTCACCACGGCCGGGCGGTGCATCTTCAACGACTGCCTGCCGAAAGGAATGGCCTTCTACAACTTCCCCCTCAGCGAGAACGCCAGCGAGGACGTGATACACGACTGCTACCAGCGGCTGGGACGGGCCGCCACGCTCGATCTGCTCGACTCCATCAAATCCCTGGGCTTCAAGCACGCCACCCTGGCGGGGCTGAGCTTCGGCGTGACCGACCTGCGCGTCCCAGAGATGAAGGCGAAGATCCTCGAAGAGGCCCAGACGCGGGTGGACCGCATCCACAAGGACTACGAGGCCGACGCCATCACCGAGGGCGAGTCCTACAACCAGACCATCGACGTGTGGGTCCATACCCGCGAGCAGGTCACCAAGGCCCTGATGGAGGCGCTGGAGAACGACTTCCGCGAGGACCAGCCGCACTACGTCAACCCTGTCTGGTTGATGAGCGGCGACGCCTCCGGCGCCCGCGGCAACGTCGACCAGATCCGCCAGCTCGCGGGCATGCGCGGGCTGATGTCGAAGCCCTCCGGAGAGATCATCGAGACGCCCATCAAGGCTAACTTCCGCGAAGGGCTGACGGTGCTGGAGTACTTCAGCTCCACCCACGGCGCCCGGAAAGGCCTGGCCGACACCGCCCTGAAGACGGCCGATTCCGGCTACCTCACCCGCAAGCTCGCGGACGTGGCCCAGAACGTCATCGTCACTAAGCTGGATTGCGAGACCCTCAAGGGCATCACCAAGAGCGCCATCTACAAGGGCGAGCAGGTGGACGTGCCGCTCAGAGAGCTGATCGTCGGGCGGATCGCCCGCGAGAACATCGTCAACCCCATCACCGACGAGCCGATCGTCCGCGAGAACGAGATCATCACCGCCGATATCGCCCAGAAGATCAGCGACCTGGGGCTGGAGACGATCCGGGTCCGCAGCACCATGACCTGCGACTGCCCACTGGGCTGCTGCGCGATGTGCTACGGCGTGGACCTGTCCACCGCGCAGCTCGTAGAGGAGGGTCTGGCGGTGGGGATCATCGGCGCCCAGTCGATCGGCGAGCCGGGCACGCAGCTTACCATGCGGACCTTCCATACCGGCGGCGTGGCAACCCGCGCCGTGATCGAGTCGGACATCCGCTGCAGCACGGACGGCACGATGAAGTACCGGGGCCTGAACGCCGTCCCGGTCCAGAGCGTCAAGACCAAGGCCTGGATCGCCCTGAAGCGCAACGGCGAGTTCGCCGTGCTCGACGCCAAGGAGCGGGAGATCGAGAAGTTCAAGGTGCCTTACGGCTCGCTGCTGCTGGTGGCGGACGGGGCGAAGGTGAAGTTGGGCCAGCGGCTGGCGATGTGGGACCCGCACCGCGTGCCCATCCTCGCCGAGGCGCGCGGCGTCGTCCGCTTCCAGGACGTCGAGGAAGGCGAAACCGTTCGTTTCGAATCGGAGAAGGGCCGGGGACCCTCACGCTACGTGGTCATCGAGCACAAGGGCGAGAAGCACCCGCGGATCGTGGTCGAGGACAAGACCGGCAATATCCTCGACTTCCACTACCTGCCCGCCAAGGCGCGGATCGAGGTCGAGGAAGGCCAGTCCGTCCAGCCGGGCGACCTGCTGGCACGCCAGCCGCGGGAAATCTCCGGAACTCAGGACATCACCGGCGGGCTGCCGCGGGTAACGGAGCTGTTCGAGGCCCGCAAGCCGAAGGAGCCCGCCGCCATGGCGGAAATCTCCGGGCGGGTCGAGCTGCGGACCGACAAGCGCCGCGGAAAGATGACCATCATCATCCGCTCCGAGTCGGGCATGGAACGCGACCATCACGTGCCCCACGACCGGCACCTGCTGGTCCACACCGGCGACTACGTCGAGGCCGGCGACCCGCTGACCGAGGGCCCGATGGTGCCTCACGACATCCTCCGCATCCGCGGCGAGGAGGCCCTCCAGCAATACCTGCTCTACGAGGTCCAGACGGTTTACCGGGGCCAGGGCGTCACCCTCAGCGACAAGCACATTGAGGTCATCGCCTCGCAGATGCTTCGGAAGGTGGCCGTCGAAAACGTGGGCGACAGCGAGCTGCTGCCGGGAGAGATGGTCGACAAGTTCCACTTCCGCCGGGAGAACGAGCGTTTGGCGAAGTCGCTGAAGATCGCTGACCCTGGCGACACGGAATTCATCGCCGGCGAGATCGTCCTGCGCGAGAAGGTGGAGCAGGCCAACGCGGAGGCGACGGCCAAGAAGAAGCAGCCCGCCAGGACGCGCCGCCCGAAGGCGGCTACGGCCAAGACCATGCTGCTGGGCATCACCAAGGCTTCTCTCCAGGCCGAGAGCTTCCTGTCCGCCGCCAGCTTCCAGGAATCCACCAAGGTCTTCACCGAGGCGGCCCTGGCGGGCAAGGTGGACCAGCTTCGCGGGCTGAAGGAAAACGTTATCCTCGGGCACCTGCTGCCGGCGGGAACGAGCTTCAAGCCCTACCTGGAACTGAAGATCAAGCGCGAGGTCGAACTGGCCGAGCTGGCGGCGGCCGAGGTCGAAACCGAACTGACCGAAGCCCAGATTCAGCAGGCGGTGCAGAGGGCGCTGACCGGACAGGATTAACCGCCCCGGCGCCGATGGAACACTTGAATGAGAGGTCCGCAAAATGCCGACGATTAACCAACTGGTTCGCAAGCCGCGCCGCAAGCAGGTAGCCAAGAAGAAGAACGTCGCCCTGGATCAGTGCCCCCAGAGGCGCGGTGTGTGCCTGCTGGTCAAGACGATGACGCCCAAGAAGCCCAACTCCGCCCTGCGGAAGGTGGCGCGGGTGAGACTGTGCAACGGCAAGGAAGTGACGGCATATATTCCTGGAGTTGACCACAACCTGCAGGAGCACAGCATCGTGCTGATCCGCGGGGGGCGTGTCCGGGACCTGCCGGGCGTTCGCTACCACGTCATTCGCGGCACGCTGGACGCCGCCGGCGTGGAGGGGCGCCGCCAGGGCCGGAGCCGCTACGGGACAAAGAGAGCCAAGTAACTGACTGAGGCAGCCCATGGCATACAAGAAATTCACAGCGTCGACAAAGCAACTCGCGCCGGACGCGCGGTTCGGCAGCAAGCTGGTCAGCAAGTTCGTCAACTGCCTGATGTGGGATGGCAAGAAGGCCGCGTCCCTGAAGATCTTCTACGGCGCGATGGACATAATCGAGGAGAAGATCAAGGACGCCACCCCGCTGGAGGTCTTCGAGCAGGCGGTGGAGAACGTCAAGCCGATGCTGGAGGTCCGCTCCAAGCGCGTCGGTGGTGCGACCTACCAGGTCCCCATGCAGGTGAGCAAGAAGCGGCAGCTCTCGCTGGGCATCAGGTGGATGATCCAGGCCGTGCGGAGCGGCTCGGGCTCGCCGTGCTCGCAACGGCTGGCCGGCGAAATCATGTCCGCCTACCGGAAGGAAGGAACGGCCATGACCACGCGCGACAACGTGCACCGCATGGCCGAGGCGAACAAGGCCTTCGCCCACTTCGCCTGGTAGGAGCCTCTTTACTGGAAGCTGTCGTGGTGCGAGTTTGACAAGCGGTTCCACCCGCCGCCGGATGGCGGACTCGGGTTCAAAGCAGGATGATTGGCTGTTCCGATTAACCAAATACGGTAAGAGTTGAATGATTCGCCGGCCCGGGCGGATTCCCGGAGCGGCGAATCACCCCGGTCGGTTGCCTGAGCTACCTGAGTTCCGGCCGGGGCTCAGCGGAGTCCGCCCGGCCGGGCTGGTCGGCGGACGCTTGAGATAAGACAAGAGGCCGAGGCGCTGAACGTCCCGGTCCCGCCCGGCGGGGCCGGGGACGAAGCGACGGCTCGACGGCCTCGTCCGGACCAGCCTGCCTCAAGGCTGGTGGTGCCTCCGCTGACGGAGGCCTCCTGTGGATAAGTGTGGCTCCGGGACGGCTTTGCGCCGTTACCCCGGCACCAGCGCCATGCCGGCGCCGGCGGAAAATGACCGAAGTATGGCAGAAGACCTTCAGAAAACTCGGAACATCGGCATCACTGCCCACATCGACGCGGGCAAGACCACCGTGACCGAAAGAGTCCTGTACTTCACCGGCAAGAGCTACAAGATCGGCGAGGTGCACGACGGCACGGCCGTGATGGACTACCTCGCCGAAGAGCAGCGGCGGGGGATCACCATCACCTCCGCGGCCACCACCTGCCCGTGGAACGATTACACCATCAATCTCATCGATACGCCGGGGCACGTGGACTTCACCATCGAGGTCGAACGGTCGCTACGGGTGCTGGACGGCGCGGTGGCGGTATTCTGCGGCGTCGGAGGGGTGGAGGCCCAGAGCGAGACCGTCTGGCGCCAGGCCGAGCGATACGACGTGCCGAGAATCTGCTTCGTCAACAAGCTCGACCGCGTAGGGGCCGACTTCGAAATGGTCGTGGATGACATCCGCCAGCGCCTCGACGGCAACGCCGTGCCGCTGCAGTTGCCGATGATCGAAGGGGGGGAGTTCGTCGGGCAGATCGACCTGGTGGGTGAGCGCGCCCTGTTCTATCGCGAGGCCGAAATAGCCGCCGAACTGGTGGTGAAGGACGTGCCAGCGGAATACGCCGACGCGGTGCAGGTCGCCAGGCACGACATGATCGAGGGCATAGCCGGCGCCGACGACGCCTTGATGGAGAAGTACGTCCACGAGGAGCCGATCTCCCCCGCGGACCTCAAGGCCGCCATCCGCCGCTGCGTAATCGCTAACAAGCTGCACCCGGTTCTGTGCGGCTCGGCGCTGAAGCACATGGGCGTCAGGGCGCTGCTGGACGCGATCTGCGATTACCTGCCCTCGCCGCTGGACATGCCTGCGGTGACGGGCAAGGAAAGCTCGGACTCCGAGCGCCTGATCGAGCGCCGCGCCTGTCCGGACGATCCGTTCTCGGCCCTGGTGTTCAAGATCGTCTCCGACCGGCACGGGGACCTGTACTTCATCCGCATCTACAGCGGCACCCTCAAGGCCGGCACGCGGGTGCTGAACTCCTCGCGCCAGAAGAAGGAAATCGTCTCCCGCATCTGGGAGATGCACGCCAAGCAGAGGATCCGCCGCGACCAGGCCACCGCCGGCGACATCGTGGCCGTCGTCGGGCCCAAGCACAGCTTCACCGGCGATACCCTCTGCGACACCCGCGAGCTGATCATCCTGGAAATGATGGACTTTCCCGAGCCGGTGATTTCTATGTCGATCGAGCCGGCCTCCAATGCCGATAAGGACCGGCTCTCCGAGGCGCTGCAGGTGCTTGGGCGGGAAGACCCGACCTTCCGCTGGGGCGGCGACCGCGAGACCGGCCAGTTGCTCATCTCCGGCATGGGCGAGCTGCACCTGGATGTGCTCCACACCAAGCTCACCCGCGAAATGGGCCTGTCGGTGCGGGTGGGCATGCCGCGAGTGGCCTACAAGGAGGCCATCAGCGGCACAGCCGAGGCCGAAGGACGCTTCATCCGCCAGACCGGCGGGCGGGGCCAGTACGGCGTGGTGATACTGAGCGTGGCGCCCGGCGAGACGGCGTCCGGCGAGACGGTCCGGTTCGTAAACGAGGTCAAGCAGGGCGCGATCCCCCGGGAGTACATATCGGCCGTGGAAGAGGGCGTCCGCGACGCGGCCACCAGCGGCCCGCTCGCGGGCTACCCGATGACCGGGCTGGTGGTCACGCTGCTGGACGGCAAGCACCACCCGGTGGACTCGTCCGAGATTGCCTTTGCCAACGCCGGCGCCATGGCCTTCAACTCGGCTGTGGGAAGGGCCTCGCCCGTCTTCCTGGAGCCTATCATGCTCCTGGAGGTCTCCGCTCCGGAGGCCTACCTGGGCGGCATCACCGGAGATCTGAACGCCCGCCGGGCCGACATAACCGGGCTGGACGGGCGAGAGCGATATCGCAAGCTGACAGCTAAAGTGCCGCTGTCGGAGATGTTCGGCTACACGACCGCGCTGCGGAGCCTCACCCAGGGCCGGGGTACCTGTACCCTCGAGCCGCTGACATACGGGGTGGTGCCCGCGGAAGTGGCCGCGAGGCTCCATTGACGGGCAAAGTTGCGAAAAAAGGGCAAAAATAAGAGTGCGGGCGGTTGACATTGCTAAGGCCTCTGGTATGCTTGTAAAACTCTGCAATTTGCCTGCCAGGGGACTGTTGGGCGTTGCGGCCGGAGAGAAGGTCCATGGCTCAAGACCGAATTAGGATTCGTATGGAAGCATACGATCACCGGGCTCTCGACAACTCGGCGAAGGAGATAGTGGAGCACGCTGAGCGGACGGGCGCCCGTGTTCGCGGGCCGATCCCGCTGCCCACACGGATCGAGCGGTATACTGTCTTGCGCTCCCCGCATGTGGACAAGAAGTCGCGCGAGCAGTTCGAGATGCGCACGCACAAGAGGATCATCGACATTTACGAGCCGACGGTGAGGACCGTGGAGGCGCTGAACCGCCTGGTGGTCCCCGCCGGAGTTTTCGTGAAGATCAAGGCGTAGTCAAGACGTGTGGTACAGGCCGAGGGCCTGTGCCTTGTGGCTCATGTGGAAATAGCGGCGTCGGGCTGGTCTCGGCGCCATAGAGGCCAGGCGGCCATGTATCCGGCACTGATCGGCAAGAAAATCGGCATGACGCAGGTGTTCGACGAGGCGGGGGCGGTCCAGCCCGTAACGGTCGTTCAGGCCGGCCCTTGCGTTGTGCTGCAGGTCAAGACGGTTGATGCGGACGGGTATGACGCGGTCCAGATCGGCTTCGAGGACGTCAGGCCGCAGCGGGCGTCCCGCCCGGCCGTTGGGCACGCAGCCCGGGCAAAGACGCGTCCCAAGAAGGAAGTCCGCGAGGTTCGCGCCAGCGGCCAGCCCGTCGAGGCCGAGTCCGGAGAGACCTGGACGGTCGAGGGCTTCGCCGACGTCAGGTTCGTGGACGTGGTCGGCACCAGCAAGGGCAAGGGCTTTGCCGGCGTGATGAAGCGTCACGGCTTCAAGGGCATGCCCGCCAGCCACGGCACCGAGCGGAAGCACCGCGGGCCCGGCTCGATTTCCAGCCACGGCAGCAACGCCGGTTTGGGTGGCAGCATAAAGAAGGGCAAGCGCATGGCCGGGCACATGGGCGCCGAGCGGGTCAAGACTCGCAAGTGCCGCCTGGTGGGGGTCGACGTGGAGAACAACCTGCTGCTGATCAGGGGCTCTGTTCCCGGCCCCAACGGCGCATACGTGTTCGTGGAGAGGTCGAAGACCGCCAAGGCCGAAAAGGCCTGATAGCCGACGAGGAATCGCTAGGCGATGTTGGAAGTTTCGGTTTACAACACGGCGGGCGAGGCGATCGAAACGCTCCAGATAGACGAGGAGCGCTTCGGCAACACGGTCAATGTGGACCTGCTCAAGCAGGCGATCGTCGCCTACCACGCCAACAAGCGGCAGGGCAGCGCCACGACCAGAGGCCGGAGCCAGGTTGTCGGCTCGACGCGGAAGATCTTCCGCCAGAAAGGCACCGGGCGAGCCCGCCGAGGCAACATCCGCACACACGTGGTCAGAGGCGGCGGCGTGACCTTCGCCAAGCAGCCACGCGACTACAGCAAGGGCCTGCCCAGGAAGATGCGGCGCAGGGCGTTGGACTCGGCCATCCTCGCCAAGCTCCTGGGCCACGACCTGCTGGTGGTGGACGGGCTGGAGGTCACCGAGCCCAAGACCAAGCTGGTGGCCGAGCTTCTGGCCAACCTCAAGATCAACCGCTCCTGCCTGTTGACCATCCCGGAGCGGAACCAGGCATTGTGGAAAAGCGCCCGCAACATCCCCGACGTGACGGTGCGAACGGCGGCTGAGTTGAACGCCTTCGACGTGGCCACCCGCCAGAAGATGCTGGTGACCCGCGAGGCGATGGACATGCTCTTGAGCCAGTCGGCGTAGCCATGGAAAACGACATATACAACGTTATCGTTCGACCGCTGGTGACCGAGAAGGGCACCCACCAGTCGGAGACGCTCAACGCCTATGCGTTCCATGTCAACCCCGAGGCCAACAAGGCACAGATCAAGCAGGCGATCGAGAACATATACGACGTCAAGGTCCTGGAGGTGCGGACAGCCAATCGCAAGGGCAAGCCGCGCCGGTACGCGTACAAGCGAGGCACCACCAGCCGGTGGAAAAAGGCGATCGTGGTTCTTCACGAAGACCATCACATAGACCTGTTCTAGGCGAGCGCAGGGACGTCATGGCTGTAAAGAAATACAAACCAACCTCGCCGGGGCGACGCAACGCGTCGGTCAACACGCGCGAGGAGATCACCTGCAGCACGCCGCAGAAGTCGCTGCTTCGGAAGCTGCGCCGCACCGGGGGGCGGAACAACCAGGGCGTGACTACCTGCCGCTTCCGCGGCGGCGGCGCCAAGCGGAAGTACCGGGTCATCGACTTCCGCCGCGACAAGGACGGCGTCGAAGGGACCGTGGCGAGCATAGAGTACGATCCCAATCGCACCTGCAACATCGCCCTGGTGAAGTACGCCGACGGCGACAAGCGGTACATCCTCGCCCCTGCGGGGCTGACCGTGGGCGGGAAGATCTACTCCGGCGACGAGGCCGAGCCCAGGGTCGGCAATTGCCTGCCGCTGGCGCGGATCCCCGCCGGGATGGAAGTCCACAACATCGAGATGAAGCCGGGCCAGGGCGGGCGTATGGTTCGCTCCGCCGGCGGCTCGGCTCGGCTGGCGGCGAAGGAGGGCAAGTACGCCCACCTGCTGCTGCCCAGCGGGGAGTCGCGGATGGTCGATATCCGCTGCCGGGCGACCATCGGGCAGGTAGGCAATTCCGACCACGCCAACGTGCGGATCGGCAAGGCCGGGCGAAAGCGCCACATGGGCCGCAGGCCTCACGTCCGCGGCTCCGCCCAGAACCCCGTCTCGCACCCCATGGGTGGAGGCGAAGGGCGAAGGGCGGGCGGGCGGCACCCCTGCAGCCCCACTGGGAAGCTCGCCAAGGGCGGCAGGACGCGCAAGAAGCGCAAGACCTCCAACAAGATGATCATCCGCCGGCGCCGCAGCGTGCGGTACGGCCAGCTAAAGCTGTAACAGGAGCATCTGAACCGGTGACGAAATGTCCAGAAGCCTGAAGAAAGGCCCTTACGTGGATGAAAAGCTGTTCCGCAAGGTCCAGCGCCAGAAGGAAACCGGCGCCCGCGATCCCATCAGGACCTGGGCGCGGGCCTGCACCATCGTGCCGGAATTCGTCGGGCACACCTTCGAGGTCCACAACGGGAAGGCCTTCCGGCGGGTGCTGGTAACGGAAGACATGGTTGGGCACAAACTGGGTGAGTTCAGCCCGACGCGTATGTTCCGCGGGCACACGGCGGCCAGACGCCGTGCGTAGGCAGAGGCGGCAGGTTTAAGATGGCTTGGCGAGCAGTACACAAATATGCCCGGATCAGCCCGACCAAGGTGCGTGGGATCGTGAACATGATCCGCGGGCGTGACGCCGACGAGGCGCTGAATATCCTCAAGTTCACGCCCAACCGGGCCGCGGTGCTGGTGCGGAAAATCCTCCTCAGCGCGATAGCCAACGCTGACGAGGCAGAGGCCGACGTCGAACGGCTGTACGTTCAGCAGGCCCACGCCGACGAAGCGCCGGTCATGAAACGGTGGCAGCTGAAGGACCGCTGGCGGCTGTTCCCGATCCACAAGCGCAACAGCCACATAACAGTGATCGTCGAGGAAGCGGAATAACCATGGGTCAGAAAGTTTCTCCAATCGGCTTTCGCACGGGCATCCGGCTGGGGTGGAAGAGCCGCTGGTTTGCTCCCAAGAGCAACTTCGGCGAGTTCCTCGTCGAGGACGAGAAGGTCCGCCGGTTCATCGACCAGCGCCTGAACCGCCAGCCCCCGTACGCAGCCATCAGCCACATCGAGGTCGAGCGGACGCGCGAGGAAGTCAGGGTCACGCTCAAGACTGCCCGCCCCGGGCTGGTCATCGGTCCCAGAGGCGCCGAGGTGGAGAAGCTGCGCGAGGCACTGGAGCATCTGACCAACCGGCGGGTGAACGTTAACATCGTCGAGATAGGCAGGCCCGACCTGGACGCCCAGTTGGTGGCCGAGGGAATAGCCGAACAGCTCAAGCGCCGCATGAGCTATCGCCGCGCGATCAAGCAGCGGGCCGAGGCCGTCATGCAGGCCGGCGCAAAGGGCGTGAAGGTCCAGATCGGAGGCCGGCTCGGCGGATCGGAAATGAGCCGGCGAATCAAGCAGATCCTCGGATCGATACCGTTGCAGACGCTGGATGCCGACGTGGACTACGGCTTCGCGCCGAGCTTCACGACCTACGGCGTGATCGGCGTTAAGGTGTGGATCTACCGAGGCCTGTTCGGCGAGGCTGTCTCGCCCGAGGGCGAGCGGCAGGGACCTCCCCCCCGGGGCCGGGGCCGACGTGGCCCGCCCGGGCGCGGCGGCCCCGGACGCGGTGGCTCCGGACGCGGTGGCTCCGGACGCGGAGCTCCCGGACGCGGAGCTCCGGGACGAGGCCGCAGGCCGGGAGGCAGAACCGGCCCGGCTCAGGCCTCGCGCTCTCCGCGGCAGGCACCCGGCGGGCGGGCGGCGCCCGACGCCGGCGCAAAGCCGCCCGCGGCGGCGCCGGAAGCACCCGAGGCTACGCCCGGCGGGCAGGAGAAGCCGCCCACGCAAGGCGAAACACCACAGCAGTAGCGTGAAGGAACGAAGAACCCAATGGCGTTAGTGCCTAAGAGAATCAAGCATCGCAAGTGCCATCGCGGGCGGATCCGCGGAGTGGCTACTCGCGGCAACACGGTCGCCTACGGCGATTTCGGGCTCCAGACCCTCGAACCAAACTGGATCACCGCTCGCCAGATCGAGGCCGGACGAGTGGCCGCAACCCACTTCCTCCACCGCGAGGGACGCGTGTACATCCGCATCTTCCCGGACAAGCCCATCTCCCGTAAGCCTCTGGAGACGCGAATGGGAAAGGGCAAGGGCGAGCCGGATGCTTGGGTCGCCAGCGTCAAGCCGGGCACGATGCTCTTCGAAATAGGTGGTGCCGACGAGGAGGCCGCCAAGGCCGCCCTTCGGCTGGTTGCCATGAAGATGCCCGTCCGCTGCCGGCTGGTCAGCCGTATTCGCGGACACTGAAAGAACGGATCATAATCGCCAGACATGAAGCCCCGGGAAGTCAGAGAGTTGTCGGACGAAGAACTTCAGGCGGAATTGGCACGTCTGCAGCGGCACTTGTTTGACGTCCGCGCCCAGGCAGTGACCGAGAAGCTGGAAGATCCGACCATGCTGTGGAAAGCTAAACGGGACGTGGCCCGAATCCTGACGGTCCGCCGCCAGCGGGAGATGGAGCGGCAGGTCCGCCAGGGCGAGGAGAAATAATTGGCCCGGGAGATGACGACAGGCAAGCCGAAGGGCTCGGCCCGGCCGCTGAGGCGCACGAAGCTGGGCGTCGTGGATTCCATCTCCGGCACCATGACGGTGCGGGTGCTGGTCAACGACCTGGTCAAGCACCGGCTGTACGGCAAGTACATGAAGCGCCGCACGAAGCTGCTGGTGCACGACGTTAAGGAAGAGGCGCGCGTGGGAGACACGGTGGAAGTGGCGTCGTGCCGCCCGCAGAGCAAGAACAAGTCCTGGCGGCTGGTGCGTGTGGTTCGGCGCGGCGGCGAGGTAACGACTGGTGATTCAGCAGGAAACGAAACTTGACATAGCCGACAACACCGGGGCCAGGAGCGCCCTGTGCATCAAGGTGTTGGGCGGTTCGACGGGCCGGGGCAAGTTCAGCCGCCGGACCGCCGGCGTGGGCGACGTGATCGTTTGCACGGTCAAGAAGGCCACCCCGGGCGGGCAGATCAAGGCCAGCGAAATAGTCCGCTGCGTGGTGGTCCGGACGGCGTTCCCGATCCGGCGGAAGGACGGCAGCTACGTCCGCTTCGACCGCAGCGCCGCTGTGATAATCGACAACGACGGTAACCCGAGGGGCACGCGAATCTTCGGCGCCGTCGCCCGCGAGCTGCGGGAAAAGAACTTCATGAAAATCGTCTCACTGGCTTCCGAGGTGGTCTGAGGATGGCACGGCACGTGCGAAAAGGCGATACGGTCATGGTGATCGCCGGGGACGACAAGGGCAAGACCGGCGAGGTGCTGCGCGTGGACCTCAAGGCCGGCAAGGTGCTGGTGCAGGGCGTCAACCGCGTGTATCGCCACCTCCGCCCCTCGCGGCAGCACCCGCAGGGCGGCAGGATCCAGAAGGAGATGCCCATCAGCATCTCCAACGTGCTGCCGGTCGCCCCCAGGACGGGCCAGCCCACGCGGGTGAGCTTCAGGACGAACTCTGACGGGACCAAGGAGCGCGTCGCCAAGAAGACCGGCGAGGTGCTCGGCGTGGTCAGGCAAAGGCAGCAGTAGCAGGAAGGTACGGTCGAATGGTCGCGCGTCTTCTGGAACAGTATAAGAATGAGGTGGTGCCGGCGCTGGTCAGCGAATTCGGCCATGCCAACGTGCACGATGTTCCCCGGCTGGAGAAGGTCGTGGTCTCCATGGGCACCGGGCGGCCATCGGGCGAGGAAGGCAAAGCGGATGCAGCCATGGCCGAGCTGGCGCTGATCGCCGGCCAGAAGCCCGTGTTCACCCTCGCCCGCAAGAGCGTCTCCAACTTCGAGCTCCGCGAAGGGATGCAGGTGGGGTTGAAGGTCACGCTGCGAGGCGTGCGGATGTACGAGTTCCTGGACCGGCTCATCTCGCTGGCGATCCCGCGAGTGAGAGATTTCCGCGGGCTCTCACCCAGCGGCTTCGATGGGCACGGCAACTATAACATGGGCCTGGCCGAGCAGACCATCTTCCCGGAGATAAACCCGGCCAAGGTCAAGTTCACCCAAGGCATGAACATCGCGATGATAACCACCGCCAAGACCGACGAGGAGTCCCGCAGGCTGCTGGGCCTGCTGGGCATGCCGTTCAGGGCGTAGGGTTACGAGGAGGCGATGGCAACCAAGGCACAGATAGCCAAGAGCAAACGACGGCCGAAGTTTTCGAGCCGCGTGCAGCGCCGCTGTGAGCTGTGCGGGCGGCCACGGTCGGTCTATCGTAAATTCCGAATCTGCCGCATCTGCCTGAGGACCCTTGCCAACCAGGGCAAGATCCCCGGCATGCGGAAGGCGAGTTGGTGAGGCAAAGGAAGCCATGAGTCTGTCGGATCCAATTGCTGACATGCTCACGCGAATCCGCAACGCGGTTCGCGTCCAGCGCGAGAACGTCAACGTCCGCGCGAGCCGCATCTGCGAGGGCATCGCCAACGTCCTCAAGGCGGAGGGCTACATCGAGGACTATGCCCTCGTCGAGGACGGCAAGCAGGGGCTGCTGCGGATTTACCTCCGCTACGGCCCGGCGGGCGAGCAGGTTATCACCGAGATCAAGCGCGTCTCCAAGCCGGGACGGAGAGTCTACAGTGGCGCGGAGGACCTGCCCCGCCCGCTCGACGGGATGGGAGTGGCCATCGTCTCCACCAGCCGAGGCGTCCTCTCTGACCGGCGGTGCCGCCAGGAAAACGTGGGCGGGGAAGTGCTCTGTACCGTTTGCTAGGAATCGCCCGATGTCGCGCGTAGGCAACAAACCGATCCCCGTGCCCGACGACGTGAAGGTGTCCGTGGACGGGCGGACCGTCAACGTCGAGGGCCCCAAGGGCAAGCTGAGCTGGACCCACCGGCCGGAGGTCGCCGTCCAGTACGACCCGGGCGGAAAGACCATCACCGTCCAGCGCCACGACGACGAGGCGCTCACTCGGGCGCTGCATGGCACGACCCGGACGCTGGTGGCGAACATGATCGAGGGCTGCCGCAACGGATACCAGAAAAGCCTGGAGATATACGGTGTCGGCTACGGCGTGCAGGTCCAGGGCGGCAAGGCGTCCGTTAGCGTCGGGTACTCCGGCCCGCGGGTTCTCGACATCCCCCAGGGCATCGAGGTGACTGTGCAGACGCCTCAGGCCCGGGGCGATGCCGAGCCGGCGCGGTTCACCATCTCCGGCCCGGACAAACAAGTAGTCGGCGAGTTCGCCGCCCGGCTTCGCATGGCCCGCCCGCCGGAGCCGTATAAGGGAAAGGGCATCCGCTACGCGGGCGAATATGTCCGGCGGAAGGTCGGCAAGGCCTTCGGCGGCACGGGCATGACCGGGTAGCCGGCGGCGACAAGGAATGCATAGGGCAGTTCCGGCGGGAGGCTTCCCGCCGAGGCGGCGGGACAGAGAGCCATGAAAAAGTTGGGTGACAAAGCGATGAGGCGTCGGCGGAGAAAACTTCGCGTTCGCAAGCGCGTGGTTGGCACGCCCGCACGCCCCAGGCTGACGGTCTTCAGAAGTCACCAGAACGTTTACGCCCAGATCGTGGACGACCTGGCCGGTCGGACGCTGGTGGCGGCCTCCACCATGGAGGGGCTGCTGCGCGAGCAGCTTTCTTACGGCGGCAACAGGCCGGCCGCCTCCGCCGTAGGTGCAAGGCTCGCCGAGAAGGCAATTAAGGCGGGCATCAAGAAGATCGTCTTCGACCGTAACGGATACGCTTACCACGGAAGAGTAAAGGAACTGGCTAACGCCGCCCGAAAGGGCGGGCTGGAGTTCTGAACAGTCGCCCGCCGACGGATGAGGCGAACACAGGAGTGAGATGTCTTGACCCAAGCGCAGTCACAACCTGGACGCGGCGAAATCGAAGGCGGGCAGATCTTCGAGGACCACGTGGTGAAGATCTACCGCTGCGCCAAGGTGGTCAAGGGCGGGCGGCGCTTCCGCTTTGCCGCTCTGGTTATCGTGGGCGACCGCAACGGCAACGTCGGCGTGGGATACGGCAAGGCCAACGAAGTGCCCGCTGCCGTGGACAAGGGCATCAAGAGCGCTCACAAGAACGTGGTGGCCATCAACCTTAAGGGCCGGAGCATCCCACACCGCGTGGTGGCGAAGTCCGGCGCCGCAAAGGTGGTGCTCGTCCCCGCCGGTGAGGGAACCGGCGTTATCGCGGGCATCCACCTCAGGCCGCTGCTGGAGCTGGCGGGAATTCGGGACGTGCTGACCAAGTGCCACGGCTCGACCAACCCGAAGAACATGGTGCAGGCCGGCATAGCGGCGCTGAGACAGCTTCGCACCGCGGAGATGATCTCCAAGCTGCGCGGAGTCCAATTGCCATGAAGCTTCAGGATATTCTCAGCGGCGCCGGCAAGCACTCGTCGCGCAAGCGCATCGGCAAGGGCGGCGGCCGGGGCGGAACCTCCGGGCGCGGACACAAGGGCGCCGGCTCGCGGGCCGGCAGCAAGTCGCTCTTCGGCTACGAGGGCGGGCAGAACCCGACCTTGTCGCGCATTCCAAAGCGCGGCTTCAACAACGCGAACTTCCGGACGGAATACCAGTTGGTGAAGCTCTCGGACCTGGAAGTCTTCGAGGACGGCCAGCGCGTCGATGCCGCGGCGCTTGCCGACAGGAAGCTGATCCGCCGCGGGCACGGGCCGGTAAAGGTCCTGGCCAACGGCAGGATCAGCAAGAAGCTCACCGTGGTGGCGAACGGCTTTTCGAAGGCGGCCGCCGAGAAGATCGAGGCCGCTGGCGGAACCGCCGTCCGGGTCACCTGACGGGCCGGGGCGGGGCGAGCGGAACGGACTAGATGGCGTTTAGAGCATTCAGACTGATCCTGGGCGTGGTGTTGGTGATCATCGCCGTCGTGCTGATCACCCAAGCCGTCGGTATGCTCAAGGCCGGCGTGGCGACCACCCGCGACGCTGTCCTCCCGATTGGGATGATCGTCGGTTCGCTGGTGGCGTTCGGCGCCTACTACTATGCCCTGTTCCTCCAGACCAGCGTATTCCTGGCCTTCAGGGGCGTCCTGGGGTGCGCGGCCGGCATGATCGCCCTGTACTTCGTCGGCAGCGGCATCGTGGACGTCCAGGAGATGCTCGCCGGGTCGTTCAAGGCCGCCGAGCTGACCGGCCCGCTGACGAAATTCGTCGGCGCCGCCGTCATAGTGCTGGGGTTCTACTTCGCCCTCGTCGCCCGCACCGGCGTCCGGCGGGTGATGGAGAACATCTTCTCCATTCCTGAGCTGCTCAAGAAGCTGGCGTTCACCGTGGCCCTGCTGTGCATATACCGGGTCGGCTTCCAGATTCCGCTGCCCGGACTCAATCAGGAGGAGCTCGCCCGGGCCATGAGCCGGGCCGCCGCGGGGCCCCGCGGCCCGGCCATGGAATACTTCGCCATGTTCACCGGCGGGAACCTCCAGCAGTGCACGCTCTTCGGGCTGGGCATCATGCCCTACATCTCCGCCTCCATCATCTTCCAGCTTCTCGTCGCGGTGGTACCGGCGCTGGAGCGGCTCCAGAAGGAAGGCCCCTCCGGATACAAGAAGATCCAGGAATACACTCGCTACGCGACGGTGGTGCTGTGCATCGTCCAGGCGGTGATGATCTGGAAAACCATCATGAGTCCCAACCTGTACCCCGACTACTCCGGCTCGATCGGCGTGTTCCTGATGGGGGTGGTGGGGCTGACCTGCGGGACGGTCTTCCTGATGTGGCTGGGCGAGCAGATCGACGAGTACGGCATCGGCAACGGAATCAGCCTGATCATCATGGCCGGCATCGTCTCCCGCCTGCCGCACGCCATTATCGAGCTGATCGAGAGCGCCTCGCTGAAGGTCACCGCAAGCGGTGGCGAGATCGGGCTAATAAAAATCGTATTCATCATAGCATCGTTCGTCTTCGTGGTGGCAGGGTCTATCCTGATCTGCCAGGCGCAGCGCCGCATCCCCATCCAGCAGGCCAAGCACACCCGCGGGAGGCGGGTTTACGGCGGGCAGAGGCAGTACCTGCCGCTGCGCGTCAACCACGGCGGCGTCCTGCCGATCATCTTCGCCTCCTCGCTGCTGCTGTTTCCCAACGTGGTGAGCCGGTGGGTGGCCCAGGCCTGGCCCGGCAGCGCGGTGGCCAACTTCTTCGTCAGGGCGTTCACCTTCGGCGACCTGATCCACCAGCTAAGCTACGTGGGGCTGATCTTCTTCTTCGCGTATTTCTGGACCACGGTGCAGTTCCGCCCCAGGGACATGTCCGATCAGTTGCGGGACCAGGGCCACTTCATTCCCGGCCTGCGTCCCGGCAGGCGGACGGCCGATTATCTCGAGCGGGTCATGGAGCGGATCACCTACTGCGGGGCAGGCTTCCTGGCGGCCATTGCCGTCATCCCGCAGCTACTCGCCGGATACATGAAGATCCCCTGGCGGATCTCGGGTTTCCTGGGCGGCACCGGGCTGCTGATCATGGTCTCCGTGGCGCTGGACCTCGTCCAGCGGATCGAGGCCAATCTGATAATGCGTAACTACGGCGGGCTGCTTGGCGACGCGGGACGAATCAGAGGTGCCAGATGAGAGTCCTGCTGATGGGTCCACCGGGCGCGGGCAAGGGGACCCAGGCCAAGCGCCTCGCCGAGAAGTTCGACATGGTGCACCTGTCCTCGGGTGACATCCTGAGGGCCGAACGAACCAGCGGCTCGGAACTGGGCCGCAGGCTGAAAAGTTATATGGATGCCGGCGAGCTTGTCCCCGATGGTATCGTGGTGGAGATAATGGCCGGGGCGATCTCGGAGGTCGCCGCCGACAAGGGTCTGCTGCTGGACGGCTTCCCGCGAACGGTGGATCAGGCCCGGGCGCTGGACCAGCAGCTCGCCGAGTTGGGCCGGCCGCTGGATGCGGTTCTGGTCATCGAGGCGCCTGACGACCTGCTCGTTGAGCGGATCACCGGGCGGCGAAGCTGTCCAAGCTGCGGCAGCGTTTACCACGTTGCGTACCTCCGGCCTCAGGTGGCTGGGCGGTGCGACAAGTGCGGGGCCGAGCTTACCCAGCGGGCGGACGACACCGAAGAGGTGGTCCGCGAGCGGCTCTCGACCTACGTCGCGCAGACGGCGCCGGTGATCGATTACTACGTTTCCGCCGACGGGCAGCGGGTGGTGACGATCGACGGCAGTGCCGCGCCCGAGGAAGTAACGGGTAGGGCCGTGGCGGCGATCGAGTCGGACAGCTCGCCCTAGGCAACGGAGCGTGGGTGTGGCGATCAAGCTGAAATCGCAGCGCGAGATCGAGTTGATTGACCGCGCCGGCAGCATCGTGTGCCGCGTGCTGAGGCGCATGGGCGAAATGATCGCCCCTGGCGTCACCACCGGAGAGCTGGACGCCGAAGCGGAGCGGCTCGGCGCTGAAATGGGCGCCGAGGCCCTGTTCAAGGGCGTGCCCGGACGCGGCGGGCCGTTCCCGGGAAACATCTGCGCGTCCATCGACGAGCAGGTGGTTCACGGGATTCCGTCGGACCGGCGGCTCCGCGAAGGCGAGATTGTCAGCATCGACTATGGGTGCCGGCTGGACGGCTATTGTGGGGATGCGGCCGAGACGTTTATCGTCGGGCAAGGCGGCAAAGGCCGGCGGAAGCTGGTGGCGGCTACCCGGCGGGCGATGGAAATCGCAATTGAGATGGCCTCGCCGGGCTTGGCGTGGAGCGAAGTGGCAAAGGCCCTTCAGCGGCACGTCGAGGCCCAGGGACTCTCGGTGATCCGCGAGTTCGTCGGCCACGGAATCGGCAAAGAGATGCACGAGGACCCGAAGGTGCCGAATTTCGTCAGCCCGGACATGCCCGGGCGCGACTTCGTGCTCGAAGAGGGCCTGGTTCTGGCCGTCGAGCCGATGGTTGCGATGGGTTCGGCCGACGTGAAGGTGCTCGAGGACGGCTGGACGGTGGTCACCAAGGACGGCGCGCCGTCGGCGCACTTTGAGCACACCCTGGCCATAACGGCTGGCGGCGTCCGGGTCCTGACGATGGACGGTTAGAGATCGGATAACAGGATCATGAAAGTGAAAAGTTCTGTCAGACGACGTTGCGAGAACTGCCGGATCGTTCGGCGGAAAGGCGTGGTGCGGGTGATCTGCACCAATCCCAAGCACAAGCAGCGGCAGGGCTGAGAGGCCCCGCCGCCGAGGAGCGAATCATGCCGCGCATTGTTGGTGTTGACGTTCCCAACGACAAGCCCACGTTCATCGCGCTGCGCTACCTTTACGGCATCGGGCCGACGCTGGCGGTGAAGGTCTGCGAAAAGGCGGGCATCGACAAGCAGGTCCGCGCCGGCGACCTGACCGAGCAGCAGCTCAGCCAGATAGCGGCTGTCCTTGAGGATTACGTCATCGAGGGCCAGCTCCGTCGGCAGGTTCAGCAGAATATAGCCCGGCTGCGGGACATCATCTGCTACCGCGGGCTGCGGCACCGCCGCGGGCTGCCCGTTCGCGGACAACGGACCAAGACCAACGCCCGGACGAGGAAGGGCCCGCGGAAGACCGTGGCGGGCAAGAAGTCCGTCAAGGAAATGCGCTAATCCGGCGCGGGCGGTATCGGAGAGACAATGGCTACGGCAAGAAAGCGACCGAGACGAGGCGTTGCCAAGGCAGTGGTGCACATCAAGGCGACCTTCAATAACACTCTGGTGACCGTGACGGACCCCAACGGCGAGGTGCTGTGCTCGGCTTCTGCCGGCACGATGGGCTTCAAGGGATCGAAGAAGAGCACTGCCTTTGCCGCTCAGCGAGCGGCCGAGGACGCCGCCCGCAAGGCCAGGAAGATGGGTGTGACCGAGGTGGAAGTTCAGGTCAAGGGCCCCGGCAGCGGGCGGGAAGGCGCCGTGACGGCCTTGCAGGCGACCGGGTTGCGGATCGCCGCCATCGAGGACGTGACGCCCCTGCCGCATAACGGGTGCCGTCCGAGGAAGAAGCGGCGGGTGTAGCGCCGCCCGCCGGCAGCGGCCCCGCGGGGCCGATAAGAGGAGATCAACCGGAACGATGGGACGAAATACTGGACCATCATGCAGGATGTGCCGCAGAGAGGGCATGAAGCTGATGCTCAAGGGCGCCCGGTGCGAGACAGCCAAGTGTCCCATGGAGCGCCAGTGGCGCAACTCCCCGCCGGGTATGCACACCTGGCGCCGAGGCCGCCCGAGCGAGTACTGCATCCGCCTGCGCGAGAAGCAGAAGGTAAAGCGGTACTACGGCACGTTCGAGCGTCAGTTCACGCGCTACTTCCGCATGGCCGAGCGCCAGAAGGCCAACACAGGCACGGCCCTGCTGGGCCTGCTGGAGCGCCGGCTGGACAACGTCGTTTACAAGCTTGGCTTCGCCGCATCGCACGCATCGGCGCGGCAGACCATTACCCACGGCCACATTTACGTGAACGGGCGCCGGGTCAGCGCTTCCAGCTACATGGTCCAACCCGGCGACAAGGTCGCCATCAAGCCCTCGGAGCGGTCGCAGAAGCTTGTCCGCGACCGGCTCGAGGAGCTTGGCGAGCCGCACGTGCAGAACTGGCTCCAACTGGACATGACGAAGCTGGAAGGGCAGGTCGTGGCCATGCCCGCGCGGGATGACGTGATGATCCCGGTGTCGGAAAACCTGATAGTCGAATTGTGCAGCAGATAGACGCGTTGATTGGACAGGAACCTTCGGACTCCTGTTTGGAGGCAGGGATAAATGCGAATAAGGTGGCGCGGCCTGGAGTTGCCAACACGAATGGCGTCTGACCCGGAGTTGTCCACCCCAACGTACGGGCGTTTCACCATCGAGCCCTTCGAGCGCGGATTCGGCACGACGGTTGGAAATTCGCTCAGGCGGGTTCTCTTGTCTTCCCTGGAAGGGGCCGCGGTGACGAGCGTGAAACTCGCCGGCGTGGGACACGAGTTCACCGCCATGCCGGGTGTGCTGGAAGACGTCACGGACATCATACTGAACCTGAAGTCCTTGATCATCAAGTCTCACGCTGAGGGCCCTCGTACGATGAAGGTCCACGGTGCCGTGGCCGGGGCAATCACCGCGGACATGATCGAGGCGGATCCGGCCATCGAGATCATCAACCCCGAGCTCGTGCTGGCGACGCTGTCCGACAACGTTGAGTTTGACATGGAGATGTCCGTCGAGACGGGGCGCGGCTTCGCCCCCGCCGAGGAGATTGTCAGCCCCGACGTCGACCAGGAGATCGGGCGGGTCTACGTGGACGCCGCCTTCTCGCCGGTGACGCGGGTCCGCTACTCCACCGAGGACACGCGGGTCGGGCAGAGGACCAACTACGACCGGCTGATCCTGGAGATCTGGACCAACGGAACGGTCACCCCGGAAATGGCCATGGTGGAGGCCGCCAAAATCCTCCGCAAGCACCTCAACCCCTTCGTGCAGTTCTTCGAGATAGGCGAGGAGGTGCTCGATACCGGCACGGCCGAGGTCGAGTCGGAGGTGGACGCCGAACTCCAGCGGAAGCTCTCCATGAGCATCCACGAGCTGGAGTTGTCGGTGCGGGCCAACAACTGCCTGGATGCGGCAAAGGTCCGCTCCGTGGCCGAGCTGGTGACCAGGACCGAGGCCGAACTGTTGAAGATCCGCAGCTTCGGGAAGACGTCGTTGCGCGAAGTCAAGCGGAAGCTGGCCGACCTGGGCCTGACTCTTGGCATGGCCGTCCAGGTGGCGGCGGGCGAGGAGGAGCAGAAGCCCGCGGTCGAATAGCCGCCCGGGCCAAGCTGCAAGAAATGAAGGTTTGACCATGCGTCATCGTGTATCCGGAAAACGTCTGTCCCGCACGTCGTCCCATCGCAGGGCCATGCGCCGGAATCTGGCCGCGTCGCTGATCGAGCACGGCACGATCCGGACGACAGTCGCCAAGGCCAAGGAGGTCCGACCGTTCGTGGAGAAGCTCATCACCACGGCGAGGAAGGGCACACTGCATGCCCGGCGGCAGATCATCGCGCTGCTCCAGGACCGCGCGATGGCGGACAAGGACAATCCCGAGGAACTGGCCGAGCAGACCGTCGTGGCGAAGCTCTTCGACGAGATCGCCCCGCAGTATGTTGACCGCCCCGGCGGATACACGCGGATCATCCACCTGCCGGAGCGGCGCATCGGCGATGCCGGCAAGCAGGTGCTGTTGCAGTTGGTGGAGGCCTCGTCCGGCGCGGGCTCCTCCGAGCAGGCCGAGGGCACTCGATCGGCAAGGCGCAGGCGCGCTGCCCGCCGCGCCGAGGCCGCCCGTGCCGCTGAGCCGGAGCAGGCCGAAGAGGCCCAGGCCGAGCCCGCCGGCGATGAGGCCGACGAATCGCCTGACGACCAGGTCCAGCAGTAGGCTCACCATCCGAGAGAGCGACGGGTCGCCGGGACGTTCCTGCTCGAGGCGACCGGTCACGCCCGGAAGATCCACGCCACAGCTATCCCCCGTTGAGCTGGCCAGGTCTTGCTTTTGCCCGCGCCATCCGCTCTCATTCGCGCTGGCGGGCAGGCTATAGGGACAGGTGCCATGAGAGATCCGAACTGCCTTTTCTGCAAGATCGTCGCCGGCGAAATCCCGTGCATGACGCTGCTTGAGGACCAGGCCGCCCTGGCGTTCCTGGACATCGGCCCACTGGCCGAGGGGCACATCCTGCTGATCCCCAGGGACCACTACGTGACGGTCGATCAGATGCCCGCCGCCGTGGCGGGCTCGGTCCTGCGGCACGTGCCGGCGCTCGGCAAGGCCGTCCGCGCCGCCGTCAATTGCGAGGGCTTCAACGTCCTTCAGAATAACGGCAGCGTCGCCCATCAGGTCGTCCCGCACGTGCACTTCCACATCATCCCCCGCAACCGGGGCGACGAGTTCCATTTCAACTGGCCGGCGGGGACGTATCCTGCCGGCAGGATCGAAGAACTGGCCGAGAGAATCCGTGCCGCCCTGGGGGAGTAGCCCGGGCAGGTCTGCTCGCCGGCCGGGGCCGGGACGCCGGCAGGCAAAGCTCATTTTCTCCGACGCCTAAGCCCCTTGACGGAAGCGTTCGGCATCGTTTACTATATTGTGGATCCCCTGGTGGCCGGGCTCGGTGGGGGGTGGCGGGGACGAGCGGCCCGGCTCATTGCCCCGTTGGCCGGAGAGCGGCCGGATATAGGAAAGCGGCCCCGAATGTATTGGGCGGAGCTACTGCGGCGAGTAGTCCTGACGGCATATACCTCCGCGCTGGTGGTGGTGTGCGTTTACGGCCTCCATCGGTACGTGCTGGTATTCCTGTACTATCGCCACCGGCGGAAGGCTCCGAAGCTCAACGGGCGATTCGATGAGTACCCGCGCGTCACCGTCCAGCTCCCGATGTACAACGAGAAGTACGTTGCCAGACGGGTGATAGAACACACATGCCAGATCGACTGGCCGCGCGACAAGCTGCAAGTCCAGGTCCTCGACGACAGCACGGACGAAACGGTTCAGATTGCCTCTGCCGCGGTGGCGCGTGCCGCCGCCGAGGGCTTCGACATCGAGTACATTCGCCGCGACCATCGGACCGGCTACAAGGCCGGGGCGCTGGAGAACGGGCTGAAGACCGCCACGGGCGAGTTCGTCACCATCTTCGACGCCGATTTCATCCCCGACCGCCACATCCTGACCAACACGATCGACTACTTTACCGACCCGCAGGTCTGCGCCGTGCAGACTCGCTGGGAGCACATAAACCGCGACGACTCGCTGCTGACACGGACGCAGGCGATCTTCCTGGACGGGCACTTCGCCATCGAGCACGTCGCCCGCAATCGCAGCGGGCGGTTCATGAGCTTCAACGGCACCGCCGGCACCTGGCGCAAGAGCGCCATAGTCGATGCCGGCGGGTGGCAGCACGACACGCTCACCGAGGACATGGACCTGTCCTACCGGGCCCAGCTTCGGGGATGGAAATTCGTGTTCCTGCCGGAGTTCACGGCCCCGGCCGAGCTGCCCCCGGAGATGACCGCCTTCAAGGCCCAGCAGTTCCGCTGGACCAAGGGCGGGACGCAGACGGCCTTGAAGATCCTGCCCAGAATCATGCTCTCAAACGCCTCGCTGAAGGTGAAGGTGGAGGCGTTCTTCCATCTGACGTGCTTCTCGATCCACGCCCTTGTGCTCGTGCTGGTGACGCTGCTTTTCCCGGCCATGATGATCCGCGCCCTGCCGGACTTCGATGGCAGCTCCTGGCGGGCGGTCTTCGACCTGACGGTCTTCCTGCTGGCGACGATCTCGGGGAGCATCTTCTACGTCACCAGCCAGCACGAGCTGTTCCGCGACTGGCGGGCGGTGCTGAAGTACCTGCCGTTCCTCATGGCGCTGGGCGTGGGGGTGAGCCTATCCAATACAAAGGCGCTGCTGGAGGCGCTCTTCAACCGGCGGAGCGAGTTCGTGCGGACGCCGAAGTACGGCGCCGGCTCGGCCGAGTATGACACCCACCGCCGGATGGCGGAGGCCTCCCGAAAACGCAAGCACGAGGTGCTGCCTTACCTGGAGTTCCTCCTCGGCGTGTACATGGCCTTCTGCGCGGTGGTCTGTGCCCTGGACGTCCGCTCGGCTATGGCGTCGCCGTTCATGCTCATCTTCGCGGTGGGGTTCTTCTACGTCTCAATCCTGACGTTCCAGGGCCTGTCCGCCCCGGCAAAGCGCCCCGCGGCCTCGGCCGGCGAGCCCGAGGCATAGACTGCCCCCTTCCAACAGCGCCGCTACCTCGCCGCCCCCCTCAGCGGATCTCGCCCTTGAGCCGTTCCACCCGGTACTCCCAGCCCGCGCCCGGCCTGGGCAGGTGGAACACCTTGTCGGCGATGCTCTTGGGCGTCTTGACGTTCTTGAAGGTCACGTCCGTGCGGTTCTCTGAGCGATCCTCGGTGACGATCCTGACGGGCAGGCCGGTGGACCGATCGACCCACATCTCCACCCACACCAGCGTCAGCTCCCGCCTGTGCAGGCGGCGCGTCACCAGCTTGAGATAGTCGGCGTTCTTCGGGTCCTTCGCGGTGGCCGGACGCGTGCTCGGTTGAAAGTACTGGATGACATCTGCCGCCCGCTGTCCGAACGGAACGGGGAAGGGCCCCTTGCCCAGCCGTAACCTGCTCCCCCTCTGCTCCGGCGGGACCTGGTAGCGGACCATCTCCTTGATCTTCTCCTTCCGCGTCGTCAACCACTCACCGTCGAAGGCGTAGTCCACAATCCGCCGGGTCGGTCTGCGTCTGCCGTAGCGCAGCGTCTTGAAACCGATGCGGAACCTGGCCGGTGAAGCCTTGGCGGCGGCCCGGTAGCTGACCGTGCCGGTCCGCTGCTCCCGCTCGCCGGTCTGGAGCCTGTCCATGACATAATCGATGTCGGCGACGATGTTTGGGTACTTCAGGCCAGCCTCTTCGAGTCGGTTGAGGATCTTCATCACGGCCGGGGATACCGGCGCGGTCGCGGTGGCGGGCATGCTGGCGGCCGGGGCCGAGCCGCAGGGCTTCGACGTCGGCTCTCCGGCCCCCAGGGCGGCCAACAGCGCCAGGGCACACGCAATGGCGGCGATCCGTCGGATCATAATTCCTTCTCCCTTGATGATTCTATGTCGCCCGGGGCGGGTTGGTTCGCGCGGGATGCCGCAAGGCGGGCGCGGACCCGGGCGGCGAACCGGGTCAGGCCCAGGGCCACCGCCACCACCAGCAGCACCACGACCGCCACGTGCCCCTGCTCGCCGAGCATGAACGTCACGGCCGCGAGGACCGCGTAGCGAATCCAGCGGCCGATGAAATTGGCGGCGGCGAACCGGCGCAGGTTGTAGCGGTAGGTCGCCGCAAGCATGCGGATCACGTCGATGGGAATGGGGATGACGTTGAAGATAACCAGAATCGTGAAGGGCTGGCGAGCGAACCACCCGACAGACCGCGAGTAGAGCCGGCTGGTGCGGACGTTCGCTATCTTGCGGTGCCGAAGCAGCCAGGTGAACAGGTGGTAATCGTGCAGGTTGGCCATCATCGAGGCCAGCGCGCCCACGCTGGCGACGATGGCTGTGGTTATCCATAGGCTGTCGCTGGGGGCGAACTGCCTCAGCGCCACCGCGGCTACCAGCGGGCCTGTGGGCAGCGGAAGGAAAGTGCAGCACAGGGAGAGATAGATGGCGAAGATCAGCAGCATCAGGGCGGGGTGGGCCTGGTCGGCGAGTTCGGCCGGCTGGTGGAAGAGCCTTCCCAATCCGACGTCCATCCGCCCCAGCATGATCGCCGCGGGCACCGCCAGCGCCAGCAGGTAGGCGACGTACAGGGCCATCCATCGCCTGATGGACAGGCCGTCGGGCCCGCCTGCAGCGCCCAGGCGGGGGTCAATGTTCTCCGTCGATGATCTTTCCATCTTTCATGTACACGATTCGGTCGGCGGCGTCGGCAGCGCTCGCCGAGTGCGTGATCATCACGATCGTCTGGGCGTACTGTCGGTTCGCCCGGCGGATCAGCTCCAGCAGGGCCGCCTTGTTCTCCGAGTCCAGGCTGCCGGTGGGCTCGTCGGCCAGCAGCAACTGCGGCGAATGGGCCACCGCCCGCGCGACCGCCAGCCGCTGCTGCTCGCCCATGGAGAGCTTCGCGGGCTTTCGCCCCGCCACCTCGGCGACGCCCATCGCGGCGAGAAGCTCGTCGATCCGCCCGTCGGCCCGCAGCCCGCGAATCCGCAGCGACAGGGCGATGTTGTCGTGACCGCTCAGCACGCTCAGCAGGTTGAACCGCTGAAAGACGAAGCCGATCTTCTCGCGGCGGATCCGCGCCTTGCGCGACTCGGGCACGACGATCAGGTCGTCGGGGCCCTCGCCGATCTCTCGATCCGTCGCTTCCTCGCCGTCGATCACCACGCTGCCGGCGTTCGGTGGGGTCATCAGCCCCAGGACGTGCAGCAGGGTGCTCTTGCCGCAGCCGCTGGGGCCCATCACGGCCAGGAACTCCCCGCGCCGGACGTTCAGGTCCAGCCCGCGGAGCACCTCCACCCTCCCCGGGCCCGAGCCGAAGGACTTGTGCAGTCCCGCGGCCCGAAGGATGTATTCGTTCTCGCCCATCAGTTCGCGCTATTCAAAGTTCAGGGCCTCGACGACGTCCACGCGGATTGCGCACCAGCCGGGGTACATCGCCGCTGCCGTCCCGCCGACCAGCGCCACGACCGCGGCCGTGGCGATCCACTCCCAAGTGATCGTCACGGTCAGCAGCGGCAGGGCCGCCTGGATGATCGCCGCGGCGGCGAGGCTCAGGCCCACACCGGCGGCGGCGCCGAGGAACGTCAGGATCAGCGACTCGGCCAGGACCTCGCGCAGGATGTACAGCCGCGCGGCGCCCATCGACCTGAGGATGGCGATCTCGCGCGTCCGCTGGATCACCATCGTATAGAGCGTAACCAAGATGAACAGGAACGCCACCACGAGCGTGACGGCGTTAACGGCGTCCACGTACACGTACATTATCCCGAAGCGGCTCTCGAGCATGCTTCGATACTCGCCGGTGGTGACGGCGTTGAGTCGCTTGGTGGCGCGGATCCTGTTGAGCACGGCGCCCGGCGGCACGTCTTCGCGCAGCTTGGCGAAAAGCAGGGTGTACCGCTCGGGCCGGCCGTCGAAGAGGTACCAGGCCGTCGCCCGCGGGATGAACGCCCGCGCCAACGCCCCGGCCGGGACTATCCCAACGACGGTGAAGTCGTGCCCCGCGGCGTACACGCCGGAGCCCACCTCGAGCTTCGCCTTGGCGGCCAGGCGCGTGTCGATGACCATCTCCAGCCCGCCCCTGCGGGCTAGCTCCTCGGGGGATATGTCGAGCACGCCGTCGCCGGGGGCTTCGAGCTCCGCCTTGAGCCACTTGGCGAACGCGCCGTCGGCATCGAAGCACCTGCCGCCGGGGAGGATCTGCCCGCGCCCCAGCAGGCTCGGCAGGTCGGCGGGCTCCACGCCGACGACGTTGTGCTCCTGCCCGCCGATGCTGGCGCGGCTCAGGAAGACGGGTACGACCCGCTCGATGGCCGGGCTGGGGTTGCCGCCGACGGTGATCCGGCCCACCTCGGCCGCGTCGGCCTGGCTCAGCCCGCCCCCGTCGATGGTGGTGATGTTGTCGAGCCAGCGGGCGGGATAGACGATCAGGTCGGCGTTGACGGCCTCCCAGCGGTCGGCCACCTCGTTGAGCGACCCGCGGGCAAGCCCCGAGAGCGTGACCAGCATGCACACCCCGATGGCCACGCCCAGCGCCCCCAGCGCGCTGCGCAGCTTGTGATGCAGTACGTTGGCTATCGGCAGCGGAACCATCAGAACGGCGATTGTAGATTGGCGGGAGGAGATTTGGAATCACCGATTTGGGTCTGGCCCAGGCCGGCGGCAACTTCCCTCCCGTTCGGGCGTTAGCCCGCATGTTGCACGACGGGCGTGCAACATCCGCCGCGGGGGCTTCGACGCGAGCGACTTACGTCGCTCTTGCTCAGGGCCAGCCTTGAGCGAGGCGCGAAGCGCCGAGTCGAAACCTTTGCGAGAGAACCGTCTCTCGCAAAGGTGCTTACTGCAGGAACCCGGCAGGGCTCATGCAATAAGCAGGTTAGACTCGGTGGGGGGCCGGCAAGAGCGGAAAGTCCTTGGGACCGCGCTGGCGGCGATGGTATCCTGTTGCCGAGGCATCTGATGCGTTGCGGATCAAAGCGACTGGCGACCTTGGCGGCCGTTGCGGTGGCGGGCGCCTTGGCGGCGCCGGCCGGCGGACAGGAAGGCTGGTGGAACTACGGGTGGACCTGCCGGCGGGCGGTGACTGTCTCCGACGTGCCCCGGACCGGCCTGCCCGGCGATGAGGTAGGCGTGGTCACCATGCCCACCGGCGGGCTCATTCGCCGAGACGCCGCCGACGTCCGCGTCACCTCGGCCGCGGGCAAGCTTCTGCCCCACCGGGTGCTCATGGTCGGCCCGGGCGACAGCATACGCATCGCCTTCGCCCTCCACGCCCGGGGCACCAAGTACTTCGTCTATTTCGGCAACGACAAGGCCGAGAAGCCAAAGGACGAGCTTCAGATACGCCGCGGCGTGCTGCTGGAGAGCTGGGGCTATGGCGGCGGGGGGATCAGCGACCTGCGGCGGGTCCAGCTCGCGTTCAAGAGGGCCGGGGGGCTCATCGGGCGGGATTTCGTCAGCGAGGTCTTCCTGGGGCACAATCCCTTCGGCCCGCAGAACCGGCTGTGCAATCGGTTCACCGGCTATCTTGTCTGCCGGACGTCGGGGGAGCACCTCTTCACCACCAGCAGCCGGGACGCGTCGTTCCTGCTGATCGACGGCAAGGTGGTAGTCGCCAACGGCGGTCCCCACCCGCCGCAGCGCCGGGCGGCCAAGGTCGGCAGGATCCAGCTTGGCAAGGGCCTGCACGAATTGAAGGTCTATCACGTCAACACGCAGGGCGACCCGGTGGTGGTGGCTGCCTGGCAGGCGCCCGGCGCCGCCCGGGCGTGGACAATTCCCGCCAGCGCGTTCGCCCCAATACGACGCGCAAAGCCTGGGATCACTGAGGTTTACGGAAAGACCTTCCACGCCGACTTCGTCCCCGATCACGCCGGCGAGACCTTCATGGCCAACAGGTATTTCCAGCGGTACGTCTTCGAGGCGCTGCTGAAAGGCCGGTCTGCGGCAAGGGCGCAGTGCCGCTGGACCTTCGGCGACGGGCTCAGCGCCACCGGGCGGCGCTGCCAGCACGTCTATCTTCGCAACGGGCCTTTCAAGGTCACGCTGACGGTCAAGGCGCCGGGGTCGTCGCTGGAGCGCACGAACACGATTTACGTCTCGCGCCCGTGGGGCCGCGTGACATCGAGCCGTCTGGACCCGCTGGCCGATCACGCCCGGATCGTGGCGGGCTATGACTTCAAGAACGCCGATTCGCGGGACATCGGCCCGGCGATCGCCCTGCTGGACCGCGCCGGTCAGGGCAAGGCCGTCCTCAGCGCCGGCGACGTCCTGGTGAAGCTCAAGGCCGCCCCGGCGAAGGTGCTGCGAGAGGCGCTTCCGATGTACGCCGACCGGCTGGCGAAGGTCGATCCCGCCCGTGCGGTCGCGGCGCTTCTGAAGGGCACGGAGATGACCACCGACCCGGCCGCACGCACCGTGCTGTCGGTCAAGGCCGGGCGGATCGCGCTGGAATCCGGCGAGGCGGACAAGGCACTGGCGATCTTCTCCCAGTCGATCAAGAAGTACTCTGCCCTGACGACGGACCAGTCGGTCCGGGACGCGCGGATCGGCATGGGCGACGTCTGGCGGCTGAAGGGGGAATACGCCAAGGCCCTCGAGGCTTACAAGTCGGCCGGGGTCGCCCGGGGGTCCAGCTACGAGAAACAGGCCGTCCGCAAGGGCGACCTGGCCCGCCACGCCGAGGACTACATCCGCCAGGGGATGTTCAACGACGCGAGGGACTTTCTGGACCGGTGGGAGTGGGAGTTCCCGGCGGACAAGCTCGAGGGCTTCTCGACGCTGCTTCGGGTGCGGCTGGCCCTGGGGCGGAAGGACTACGCAGCCGCCGCTGAGCAGGCCGAGAAGCTCGTCCGCGTCAATTTCCGGAGCAACTACGCCGCCGAGCTGCTCATGCTCGCGTCCAGGGCCTACAAGGCCGGCCGCAAGGACGACCAGGCCCGGGCGGCACTGCGACGGATCGTGAAATCCTACCCCGAATCCCCCCTGGCGGCCGACGCCAGAAAGCAGCTCGGGGAGAAGTAGCCTTTCCCCCAACTTCCGGCAGCTAAGCCGCTTGCCGAGAAAAATTTCCGGTTGGCGGGGGGCGCATCCTCAACATGCCCCGCTCTTGAGCCGATAACCATTTTCACAGGGCGTTGGGGTGCGGGCGGCAGAGCAGGCGAGGTTGTCATGTCCACAGTCGAGCATGTTGAGCGAACCGCAAAACGAGTAGGCAGGGTCTTGGCCGTCGGCACCGACGCCACAGCCGGCGAGGCCGCCAAGATTATGTGCGATAACCGTGTGGGCAGCGTGGTCGTGGTCGATGAACGGGACCACCTCGTCGGCATACTCACCGAGCGCGACGTGATCTCGCATGTGGTCGCCAAGACCCGCGATCCCAGCACCACGCGGGTACGAGACATCATGGTCAAGCAGGTCATCTCCTGCACCTTCGCGACGGACGTCGCCAGCGCCCAGAAGCTGATGGCCCAGCACCAGATCCGCCACCTGCCCATCATCGAGGAGCACAAGCCGGTGGGGATGATCTCCAGCCGCGACATCATGGCCCACCAGCTCTCCACCACGAGGGCCATCGCCGCGAAACAGTCGTACATGCTCAAGGAGATCGAGCAGCACTACCCCGGCATCACCGAGATCAAGCGCACCCGCGAGGGGCGGATCGTCCTGGACGAGGAAGACTGTTTTCCCGAGGGCCTCCCCCCGCTCACATAGCGTTCGTCGGGCCGTCCCCGGTCAGGGCAGCTTCACCTCCGGCGGCAGGCGCACGGACGCCTCCTCGATCTCGAAGAACTCCTCCTTCTGGAAGTGAAACATGGACGCGATGAGGCTGGAGGGGAACACCTCGATTCGCGTGTTCTTGTCGCGGACGTTGGCGTTGTAGAACCGCCGTGCGGCCTGGATTCGGTCCTCCGTGTTGGCCAGCTCCTTCTGGAGTTGGAGGAAGTTTTCGCTGGCCTTCAGGTCGGGGTATTTTTCCGAGACGGCGAAGAGCTGCCGCAGCGTGCCCACCAGGGCGTTCTCATCGGACGCCTGCGACTGCGGCGAGCCGGTGGACGCCACCGCCCGGGTGCGGGCATCGGTCACCGCCGTCAGCGCCTCCCGCTCGTGGGCGGCGTAGCCCTTGACCGTCGCCACCACGTTGGGGATAAGGTCGTACCGCCGCCGCAGTTCCGTGTCGATGGCCGACCACGACTCCCGGCAGTGCTGCCGCAGCCGAACCAGCGTGTTGTACGTGGCCATCACCCATATCGCCAGCAGCAGCAGCAGCCCGATCACGATGAGTGGGGCTACCGGGATCTCTTGTATGAACATCGCTGACCTCCCTGGCGGCTCATCCCTGGCCCTCCTGCCGGCGGATGAGGTACTCCGGCAGGCGGTCGTATATGCCGCGTATGAACTCGGCGGCGGCGGCGAAGTCCGCCGGCCGGAACGTGCCCGACCGCCAGGCGATGACGTGCCCGCGGTCGAACTGGAGGGCGAAGTCCGGGCCGCTCAGCAGGTACTCCATCATCCGCTGGTGGATCACGTCGTAGGCCCAGCGCCTGTCGGCGCTCTTGACGTAGAACCTGCGGCTGAACTCCGCCGACTCGAAGTCGATGTCGTCGAAGCCGAAGAACTCCGTCAGCTTGTCGAAGAACCCTTCCCGGCGGATGTGCAACGGCTTGAGGGGGATGGGGCTGGCGAGGATCACGGCCGAGAAGTGATGGACGCTGCGATTCTTGCCCGAGCCGGTCTCGTACCTGTAGTCGAAGGCGGTTATCGCCAGCCCGGACCAGTCGCCCTCCATGATGTTATAGGCGTGGCGGCTGGAGCCCTGGCGGAGACACTTGAACTCGGCGAAGCGGTCGTCCATGTGCCGGTCCTTGGACGAATGGAAGCTCAAGCCGTTGCTCATCGCCCAGGCCGAGAGCGTCTTCCGCCGCTTGGCGGCGGCATAAAAGGCGCAGATGATCCCCACCAGGACCAGGACGACGACGAAGACGCCGACCATTTCCACCTTGTCGCCCCTGCTATGTGGCGGGATCTTTTAGCGCCTGCGCCCCGCCGGGCACGTGTAACAGACCGCAACCGCCCGGCCGTGTCAAGGGAGACGCGCGGGCCCGCGGGGCGGCGATTTTCCTCTTCCGTTCCACGGGCCGGGCAGTAGTATGTGTCGCATGGACAGAAAGGAACTGATCGAATTGTATGGCGGGCTGAGGGTGGCCGACGTCTCCGACGGGATGGACTACTGCGGAGTCATGAGCCGGGGGCTGGTTGACCGCGACATCAGGCCGCTATTCCGCGACCTCGAGGACTTCACCCACCGGATCGCCGGGCCGGCGCTGACGGTTCGGTACGTGCCGACCAACCGCGAGGTGCCGAACATGCCGCCCGAGCGGTTCGCCGAGTACGAGGGCCAGTGGTACCGCAACGTCACCCCGGAGGATAAGTTCCGCTCGAAGATTCAGCCGGGCGACGTGCTGGTCATCGACGCGGCCGGGATGGACGTCGGCTTCATCGGCTCGAGCAACTGCCTGGCGTGGATCAACGCCGGCGTGGTGGGGGTGGTCACCAGCGGCGGGGCGCGCGACACGGACGAGCTGATCAAGCAGCGCTGCGCGGTGTACTCGCGGTACGTTTCGCGGGGCTTCAACATCGGGCGGATCGAGATCGACGCGGTGGATGTGCCGGTCAACTGCGGCGGTGTCCTCGTCCGGCCGGGGGACATGGTCGTCGCCGACGGAGACGGCGTGGTGGTCGTGCCGGTCGAGAAGGCCGAGGCTGTCGCGAAGATCGCCCGGACGATCCTCGAAGGCGACAAGAAGGGCCGGGCCAAGCTGTACAAAAAGGCGGGCCTGCCGCCGGATTCCACGGTCGGGCAATAGGGCGCCGCGCGGCGGGCGCTGCTCGCCGCCGCCGCCCGGGGGCTACCTTCCGCCGAATGTAAGGCGGGTGACTTCGCCCTCGCCCATGCCGGGCACGTTTACCTTCACCCGCTCCCGCGACATGGCCACGCCCTCGACCTCGCCGACGAATATCTCGCACAGGACGTAGGTGATGCAGCCTTCCTCGAGGTGCCCCCCGTAGGCGCCGGCGGGCGTGGAAAGCGCCACGTGGATGTGCGGCTCGCCCTCGACGATCAGCCCGTTCATGGCCAGGATCTCGATGCCGCCTTCGCCCTTCTCGAAGTGGTTGTCCGGGGGCAGGCGGTTGTGCACCACCCAGTGCAGGTGGTGCGCGGCCAGCGTGCCATACCCGCCCAGCACGACGCCCTGGCGGACGCCGGAGCGGGCAAGGAACTCCCGAACCGACACCAGCACGTCCTCCCCGGGGTCGATCCGCACGATGTGAACCTTCTTCAGTGTCAGCGCTTCGGATTCCATGTTCTCGCTCCTATGGTCCCTCGCGGCTCCACTCGCCGCTGTCCAGGTTCGCCTCGACCACGGTGCCGTCGGCGAATACCGACCTCCTTCGCCGCCCGGCCGGGTCGAGCATCTCATGGCCGGTCATCTCCAAACCCGCCACGTGCTCGTGCAGGGCGCATATCTCCAGGCAGCTCTGCAACTGCCCCTCGTTCGAGTCGATGGGCAGGTACGGCATCGCGCCGTTGAGCGCCGCGTGGGCGATGCTGCGGTCGTCTTGGGGGCCCCACGAATCCGGCCCGTCGTGCAGCTCCCAGGGGACGATGACCGAGTCGTGGTACACCAGGCTCAGCAGCGGCACGGGCGTGCCCAGCGGCCTCCCCCGGCCGTGGAGCTCGCCGCAGCACGCGTACGGGGCCCAGTGGACCAAGTCGATGTCGGGCACGGCGAAGTCCATCGGCTCCTCCGAGCTGATGATCCCGCCGCCGGCGCGGATCAAGGCGAAGCAGCGGCAGCGGTGCGCCATGCACTCGGCGCGGCTCATGGGGTGCTCGTCGCTGAAGCACTCGTCCAGGTCCACCGAGGCGAAGACGTCCAGGTATGCCCCGTCGATCTTCACGCCGCCGGCGGCGAGCTGCTCGTAGTTGCGGCGGACGTAATCGTACGCTACGGCCGCACACAGCAGCGACTGCGGCCCGCCGTACCATATCGCGTGCCGGGGGATCTGCCCGCCCTCGTCGTGGACCGCGTGGCGCGGGTCGAAGCTTGGCGCGTCGAGGAAGTAGTCGCGATACTGGTCGTGGAGGATGAACTTGTAGCCCAGCTCGCGGCAGGTGTCGGCGAGGCGGCGCATGCCGTCCCACCCGCCGGCCTCGGGGCAAGGGGGCAGGCAGTCGGGGTGGAGGTTGTCGTAGCCGCGGACGCCCCAGCCGTCGAGGTGGACGTACGCCCGCCGCACGCCGCGCGAGTGAAGCTTGCGGAGCTGGGCGGCGCGGTCGTCGAAGCTGACGAGCCTGTGGTTCGCCGCCGGGTCGTCGGCCTTGTAGTAGCGGCTCTCCGGCTCGATGTGGGTGAGGATGCCGGTGTGGACGACCGGCCCGCCCGGCACCGACGCCAGCGCGGGCGTGCGGGCGATCTTCTCGGCGAGTGAGACGAATCGCCCCCGCGCCTTGACGTGCCGGCGGTAGGCCTTGGCCAGGGTCACGAAGTCGCACTGCTCGGCGAAGACGTAGCGGAGCGTGCGGGCGTAGGCGAACCGCCCCAGGCTGGGGTCCCACTGGACGGCGGCGCTCGTCGGCCCGCCGGCGGGGTGCTCGACGACGATGCTGGCGTCGGCGGGCGTCTGCACGACGGCCAGGTAGCCCCCGCCGCGGCGATACTGTCCCCACCAGGGCATGTACATCGCCCCTCCGCCGTTGACGTTGTGGCAAAGCCGGAATTCGCCGGGCCAGTCGCCGGCGAGCAGCACGCCCTGCTTGATCGGCAGGGCGGTTGACTGGGCCGACCTGTCGTCGGGCGAGGCCATCGGCCCCGGCCAGCGGAGGTGCCGGAAGGAGCCCCCGCCCCGGGCCGCGGCGATCCGGACCGAAAGCTCGGGGTGCTCCAGGTCCAGCATGACCAGCAGCGTCAGCGCCAGGTCCGACCGGCCGAAGCCGGCGAGGTCCGCCCTGAACCCGACGGCCGTGCCCGACCGCCACGGCGAGACCTTCTTTTCGCCCGCGGCCGCCAGCGGCATCGCGGAAACCTCCCCGCCCGACGATACGGCGATCTCGTCGGCGCCGCTGCCGCCCGTGCGCCACGTCTCCCGGCCCGCGCGGACGGTCAGGCCCAGCGTCTTCTCGTCCAGGCTCAGGCCGACCGAACCGTTCTCAACCGACCATTCCCCGCTCATGGCGATCGTCTCCCTTTTCCGTTTCGGCTCACGCGCCCAGCTCGCGTGCGAGCTGGAGGTATCGGCGGACGCGCTGGGGGGGCGTCTCGGGCGTCACGGGCGAGCCGAGGCTCATGATGAACCGTCCGCCGGCGCGCCGACCGGCGGCGATCTGCCGGGCAATCTCCGCCCGCAGTTGCTCCTCGTCGCCCCCGGCCAGCAGACCCATCGCGTCCAGGTTGCCCAGCACCGCGCACCGCCCGGCGACCCGCTCCACCACGTCGTCGATGTCGATGGTGAAGCCCTTCTTGCTCTCCTCCAGGCTCAGCGCGTCGGCGCCGGCCGAGACGAGCAGCTCCCACTTCCCGGCCGGGTCGCCGCAGTAGTAGTACACGCTCTTCATCCCCGCCGAGCGAATGGCCTCGATCAGCTCACGCAGCGGCGGGAGGTTGAGCCGCTCGAACGCGGCCGGGGATATCATGTCGGTGAGGCATTCCTCGATCCACACGGCGACCGCCCCCAGCTCCGCGGCGTGGCGGACCGACTGGATGCTCCCGGCCAGCAGCCGCCGGCACGCCCGCTCCACCAGGTCGGGCCTCTCGGCTATCAGCGTCATCATCCCCTCGAACCCCCACAGCCCGTAGCATCGCCACAGGGGTGAGGGCGCCCCGCCGGTGGGGCAGACGTCGGCGCCGAACTCCGCGAGCATAGCCTCGGCGAGGTCGCCCCGGCCATCGGCGGCGAAGCGGTCGCCGTCGAACTCGCCGGGCAGCGGCACGGCCGCGTCGATCTCCTCGACGCTCTCCGGCAGGCGCGCGGGCGTGGCCTGGGCGGCGATGGCCTGGCGGCTCCAGCCGGCGACAACCGGGCGATATAGCTTGCGCCGCTCGCCGCTCCGGCGGTCGATCAGGAAGACGTCCTCGCCGCGCTGCTGAATCTCCGCCGCCTCGCGCTCGGCCCGTGACGCGCAGCCGGGCAGGGCGAACCAGTCCTGCGGCGTCGCCGCCAGAAAGTCCCGCCGCCAGGCCAACTGGTGCTCCAGCTTGGGGCTCTGGGCGTACCACCACGGGCATGACGTGAGCTGGGACCAGTGGTCGCGGATGTAGATGCCCTCGTAGCAGATCACCGCGGGGATTTCGCTCGCCCCGCCCCCCGAGAACGCCGCCTCAATCTTCTCTCTGCCGGTCATGCGATCGCTCACCAATTAACAATGCGCAGCGGTGAAGGCGGAGCTGCCACGCTCGCCATTGGCGCTCAAGCGGGCAATCGTCCACCTGTTAGCTGGCCGCGGGACCGGCGGGGTCTTCGCGGGCGGCCTGTCGTGCGGCGGCGTCCATTACGGTTGCGTGCCTATACCGTCGTCTTTCCCGGCCAGTCGAGGACGGCGCCGGTGTCGGCGGAGGTGGCGTATGCGGCGTATCGCCCCAGGGCGCCGCGGGTGATCTGGGGCGGGCGTGGCCTGTAGCGTTTCCGTCTGCGGGCGAACTCGGCCCGGCTGACCTTGGCGCTCAGTCGCCCGGCGGGGATGTCGATCTCGATCACGTCGCCGTTCTTGAGCAGGCCTATCTCGCCGCCGGCGGCCGCCTCGGGGGCGATGTGCCCGATGGCCGGGCCTGAGGTACCGCCGCTGAACCGCCCATCGGTTATCAGGAAGCACTTCTCGTACAGCCCCAGCCCGCGGATGTAGCTGGTCGGGGCGAGCATCTCCTGCATTCCCGGCCCGCCGCGCGGGCCCTCGTTGCGGATCACCACAACGTCGCCGGCCTTGACCTTGCCCGCGAGGATGATGCGGCAGGCGTCCTCCTGGCTCTCGCAGATGACCGCCCGACCGACGAACCGGTACATCGACTCCTCCAGCCCGGCCTGCTTGACCACGGCGCCCTTCCGGGCGATGTTGCCGTGGAGGATCACCAGCCCGCCCTCGCTGGTGAACGCCCGGTCCAGCGTGCGGATGACGTCGCGCGGGTCCAGCCGGGCGGCGTTCTTGACGGGGAGCTTCCTGGGCTTGGCCCCGCGCAGCATGGCCTTGACGTCGGCGACGGACCGCCCCGTGGCCTTCCAGCCCTCGCGATACATCTTCCGGGCGGCCGGGCATAGCTTCCCGCTCCGCAGCGACCAGCTCTCGAGGTTCCTGCCCAGCTTCTGGCCGGTGACGGTCATCACGTCGCCCTTGATAAGCGACGGCTTGTCCCGCCGGAGCTGCCACATGATGGTGTGGATCCCGCCCGCGCGGTGGAGGTCCTGGACGTGGTAGGTTTTCCCGGCCGGCGTCTGCGACGGCGCGACGCGGCAGATGTTGGGCGTCCGCTTCGAGACGCGGGCGATGTCGTCCAGGGTGAACTTCAGCCCCGCCTCGGAGGCCATGGCCAGGAGGTGCAGGACCGTGTTGCTCGAGCCTCCCATGGCCATGTCCAGCGTGAAGGCGTTCTCGAAGGCCTTCTTGTTCATGATCCGGCGCGGCAGCAGCGGGTAGGTCTTGCGGCAGCCGGCGCGGGCCCACTGCTTGGCCATCTTGACGATCCGCTCGGCGGCGGCGGCGTAGATGGCCGTCCGCGCCGGCGAGGTCGCCAGGCACGT
>CBFCZU010000005.1:0-45965 GCA_965602635.1 uncultured Planctomycetales bacterium
GGAAATGCCGTGTGCCCATTGGGTACCGCGGGTTCGAATCCCGCCCTCTCCGTTACGCCCGGCGGACTATACCGCCTGCCTTGCGGGGTAGAGCGGTAAGGGGCGAGGCGAGCATGCAGGACTGGCCAACAATCCGCGCGGCCGCGAATGAGGCAGACTCGGCCGGCGCCGGCGAGCTGCTCTGGTCGGTGATGCGCACCCGACCGCCGCAGGAGGGGCTGAGCTTCCTGTACCGGCTGGTGGACGCCCATCTCCGTCCCGGCCCGAGCCGTCGTCGCCGGCCGGTGGTGGACGAACTGCTCGCCCCACCGCCGGCCGACCAGGCCCCGCGGGCGATCATTCGCCACGACGTTGACGGCTGGAAGGACATGGAGCAGTGGGCGGGGTGGGAGCGCCGGCTGGGCGTCGCGGGAGTGTATCTGCTGCGGGCGCCGCTGCCGGAGGGGTCGCGCCTGGCCGACGGGACGCGGGCGACGTACCCCACGCCACCGCCGGACTACAACGTCGAGGACGGCGTTGTTCGCGACTTCGTCTCGGCCGCCCTGGAGCGTGGCTGCCGGTTCGGCCTTCATTACGGTTCGCCCAACCCGGCGGCCGTGGGCGATGAGTGCCGGCGCCTGCGGGACGCCCTGGGCCTGTCGGGCCCGATGCCGGCCAGCTCGCACTGGATCCTCTCCAGCGGCGCGACCCTGGCCGCCCTCGACGAATCGGGCGTCAGCCATGACTTCTGCCTGATGGACTTCGAGTCGTTCTCGGCCGAAATCCCACGCGGCGAGCCGCGGCATCCCGGCTTCCTCACGGGCACGACCCATCCGCACCTGCTGTGGGACGCGCATCGCCGCCGTTGGCTTAAGCTCCTGGCCGTGCCCGGCGCGCTGGAGGAGTGCTTCGTCGCCGGCGAGTACCCGACGACACCCGATCCCGGCGACATCGAGAGGTACTTCGAGCTGTTCCGCCGCCACCGGGGAGTGATCGTGCTGCTGTGGCACGGGGAGCGGTTCGACCTGGCCGAGCACCTCGAGCGGCTCATCGATCGCCTGCGGCAACTCGCCTTCACCTTCATCACCACGGCCGACCTTGCCGCCCCCGCTGCCGACGACGAGGGCACGCCCGACCCGCGGGCCTGAGCTTCAGCGGAGAGGTGTCACCCGACCGACCGTCGGTCGGCCCGGATGAGATCCTGGAAGAACCCGTGCCATCCGTCTCGCCCTTCGGCTGCTCCGTTCGAGCCCGCGAAGAAGAGAATTTCCCCCGGCTGCCATGGCCCCCCGACGGGCTCCAAGACCCTGTCCGTGAGCCGACGCAGCACCTCGATTTGCTCGGGGAGGCCGCTCGTCTGTGAGATCAACAGGTCGAACTCCCGCAGGAGCTGGGGATCGCGCCTGCGAATGGCGGCCAAGACAGCCTTCTCGCCACGATAGGGCAGTCCCCGGGCTGCAACGTATGCACTGAGAAGCCAGTGGGTAGCGCCGCACAGAAGCAGGCGACACAGGAGCGGGTCGCGGTCTTTGTAGAAGTCGAGCTTGTGCAGGACATGGGCGTGGCCGTGTCGCATGAACGAATGATCACGCGCATCCTGCGTCGCGGGCGAGCCACCTGCTGGCTTCGCCTTCTCTGCCAGAAACCCGGCCTCCCGCTCGTATAGCACCTCGCCTTCTCGCAGCGCGTCGTCAAGGCCCGGCAGCTCGGCCACGCCGCCACAGACAAACTCGTCGAGGGTTCGAAAGTTCATGTCAACCGGTCCGGAGGCAATCCAGAAATGAACGCTTTCCAGACCTGCGGGGCGCTGGGTGACAACGACGCAGATGTCCGTGTCAGCCGCTTGGGGCGAGGCGCCCGAACCGTACCGCAGAATCCCAAGGACGTCTGGGCTCAGCTTCAACCTTTCCATCAGCTCTGTCGGACTGGAAATGTCACGAGGATCGTCAGTCATCGTTATCTCGCCTCCCAGCGTCTGTCGCGCAGGGCCGCGCTGAGGCGGCGCACGGTGCCTATCGGCTGTCGAACCGGATGGCGTGCATCGCGCCCCACGCCGGATGAGTCTCCACGGTCTCGGTGAAAGCCCCTTTCGCGAATTCGTTGACGACCGCCCGCCAGAAAGCCGCCGCGGGTGCGTTTTGCTCCAGAACCCGGATCTGCCACTTGCCAGAGTGCATCCGGAACAACTCACCGGCGACGGCCGTGCCGACACCGCGCCTGCGGAACTTGCGGAGGACAAAGAACTCCTGAATGCAGTACCACGCCTCATCGCCGTCAGTCATCTTCTTGACCCCGGCGAAGCCGGCCAGCTCGCCATCGACTCGGATGAGAAATGGTTCGTTGTTGCCGTCTCTCCAGTCTTCGAAGAACCGGTCGCATCCGCCAAAGAGGCCCGTCTCCGGGCAAGGCCACCCCGTGAGCTCTGACATGTCGTACACATAGAACCGTGCCAGGTTCTGCACCACGGGACGATCTTCTTCTGAGGCCGGTTGGAGTTCTGTAGGCATCTCGCACAGTCCTGAACACTTGCCAGGGGCTGAACCCCGCCCCATTGATGCCCCCAATGATAGGTTCTGGGGAAGGACGAGAAAAGGGCCTTGCCCGACCCGCGGGCCTGAGGCCGCCCGCGCGCTGGCACCTGCTCATCTTCGCCGGCAACGGCAGATCAGGGCTTCTTGACGATCAGCTCGGCGAGGGTTCGGCGCAGCTCGGATATCTGCCAGGCCTTGAGCGTGCCGAAGCGCAGGGCGTCGGCGTCGTCGGCCGCGGCGCCGGCCTTGGCGGCCCCTCGCAGGCGGATGGCCCGGCCGACCATGACCCGCACCTGCTCGCGGTTGAGGCCGTAGCGCTTCTCGACGATGTTGAGATACTCGGCCAACTGCTGGCCGTCGCGGAAGGCCTTCAGCCGCATGTCCGCCACCGGCCCGGTGCCGAAGCGCTTGCCGGGGGCGATCAGGCCGGCGCCGCCGCTGCCGCCGCCGATGGCGCTGTCGCCCGCGTCCAGCGCCTTGTCGTTGCCCAGCGCCTGCCACGGAAGGGCCGCGTCCGCGCCGTTCAGGTAGGCGCTGACGATCCACGCGAGAGAGGCCGTGTTCGATCCGTTGTCCGCGCTGGCCCCGCCGTACACCCGCAGCACCAGCGGGTTCTCGCGGGCGAGTATCCGGCAGCGGCGGGTCATGGCCGGCGAAGAAAGCCAGCCGCTGCCGAAGTAGACGTTGTCGATCGCCCCTTCAAGCACCCGCCCCTGCCACTGCTGGCGGGAGATGTCGGCCCGGGCGGACCAGCGGGTCCTGGACGCCCCCAGCCTCTTCCGCCCGGTGGTCCACAGCCGGTTGAAGAACTGGAGCGCCAGCCAGTCCTCCCAGTGGTACGGCTCGTCGGTCCTCCACCACATGTTGATGCCGTAGTTGGTGCGGTGCGTGCTCTTGCCCACAAAGACGCACTGCATCTCGGTGCGGTTCCAGCCCTTTGCCCTGAAGTGCTCGACGAACTGCTTCTGAGCGGCCAGGAACGCGTCCTTGTAGTCCTGGCTGAGGGCGTCGCCGATGTAAGGGGCGTTCATCATCTGGGCGGTGATGTGGTCCGTGCTCTCCCCCCGCTTGGGCCAGTGGCCCTGATAGTTGTATGTCTGCTTGGTCAACGGCGTGGGCCAACTGTCGGCGAACGGCAGGGCCATCGTCTCGATCGGCACGCCGGCGCGGCGGCACTTGGCGAAGGCCTCGCCGGTCAGCAGCGGCCCGAGGTTCCTGTCGTATTCGTCCCAGACGACCTTCACGTCCTTGCCCGCCCCGCGGACCGGCGGCGTGTAGGAGCGGTAGTAATACACGCAGCGGTGGTTGTGGGCCAGGCGGAAGTAATCGTGCCAGCGGGCGGGTCTGCTGTAGGTGTTGAGCTGCGGCCAGAAGCTCAGCTTGTCGGGCAGTGCGAAGTCGTAAACGGTCAGCTCGACGGGGACGGAGATGGCCTCGACGCCGCCGGCCTGGACCTTCACCGGCGCGGTGTACTTGCCGGGCCTCGCGTCCTTGGGGATGTAAATGTCCACGTAGAACGACTGGTACTTCTGCCCCGCCAGCTTGCGCGCCGGATCGGGGATATCGACGCCCTGGCCGATCTTGATCGGCACGCAGTATGCCGGCTGCCAACGCTTGTCCTTGTTCCGCGCGTACCAACACTTGTACAGCTCGATGTTGTCGCGGCCGATGCGGGAGCCGACGCGGCTGAGACCTGTGGGAAGGACCTTCACGCCCTTGACGGGCTTGTCGGTCTGGTTCTTGACGACGACCTGGTAGGAGACGTATTCGCCGCGGGCGCCGAAAAGCTTGACGACATTGCCGTCCCAGACGGCGTTGGCTCTACGAGCGTCGGCGACGCCGCCGGCGTCGTTGAACATGACCTTGCCGGTTTCGGGGCTGACCTTGACCAGCGGCGGGTAGATCAAGCCCAAGAGGGGCAGCACGACGGGCTTCGGCGGCTCCTCGCGGCGGTCTTCCTGTGGAGGCGCAGGAGGACCGCGGTATTTCGGCGGTTCGATGTTTCCCAGCGTCGGCGGCTGGGGCAGCGCCGGCGAGCTGGTCACGGCTATCTTGGTGGCAGGCGAGACCCGGCCGGACGGCGCCACAGCCACCACCTCCAGCACGTGCTTCTCTGAGGGGGGAAGATCCTCCAGGCAAAAGACGGTCGGGCCCTTCCTCGCCGGGTGCTTGACCCGCCAGCGCTGCACGGGTTTGCCGTCGAGCTTGATGCGCCAGCAGATGACGTCCTTGGCCGGTGCGACGGTGAGCTTGATCGCCCCGCTGGCCAGGTGTGCGCGTTGCGGCGCCGGCTCGGCGCGGACGACGGGCCTGGCGGGGGCAGCCGTCAGCTTCTTGCCCAGCTCGACCTCGATGTACGGGGCACTATCGCTCTGGGCCGAGCGAATCCAATTGTTGAAGAACGTCAGCGTCCCGCCGTCCATCACCGCCAGCCCGTCGGTGTCGGCGGCCACCATGGCATAAACCATGTCCGGGGAAATCTTCACCGACACCCAGCCGGTGTCGTGCTTCTCGATCTCCGCCCAGCAGGCCAGCGAGTTGCCCGAGCCCATGATCACGTCGCAGAACTGCGAGCCGCCCCAGGCCCAGGGGCGCTTGGAGGCGTGGTCGGCGCGGTTGAAGGTCGCTCCGTTGGGTGGCCCGTACCTCTCCCGGCCGCTGCCTTCGGCCCAGTCGCCGCTGACCGTGGAGACGCGGATGTACCGGAGCATGTGCTTGCCTATCGGGAGCAGGAACAGCCTGGCCTTGAGGACCTCCCGGCCTGCGGCGGGTGTGGCGTCAAAGCGGATTGCGGCCATCTCCTGGATGGTCTTGATCTTGAAGCGGTCGAGCTTACCGTGGCTGGTATTGCACTCCTTGGCCGTGGCACAGGAAAGCCCCACGTCGGCCGTGGCCTTAAGCGTGACCTTCTGGGCAAGCGCCGCAGACACACACAGCATCAACACGATCGAAAGCGCCAAGAGCCTTTTCATCGCTGCTTCCTTTCCATTCAGCCCCCGCGAGGCGACACGAGCTTTCAACCCGCCTGCCGGACCCGCGGGCCTGAGGCCGCCGGCGCGCTGGCACCTGCTCATCTTCGCCGGCAACGGCAGATCAGGGCTTCTTGACGATCAGCTCGGCGAGGGTCCGTCGCAGTTCGGCGATCTGCCAGGCCTTGAGCGTGCCGAAGCGCAGGGCGTCGGCGTTGTCGGCGCCCGCCCCGGCGGCGGTCCCAGCCGTGATCGCGACTGCATCGTGGACCATGGCCTTGACCTGCTCGCGCTGAAGGCCGTGACGGGCTGCCAGCAGCGTCATGTACTCGACGACCTGCTGCCCGTCGCGCAGGGCCTTGAGGCGCATGTCGCCGACGACCTTGTGCCCCAGCCGCCCGGCCGGGACCAGCAGGGCGTTGCCGCTGGTCGCCCGGTCGTTGATGTCCAGGGCCCGCTCGTTGCGGCAGAGCGTCTGCCATGGCAGCACGCCGTTGGCCAGGTTCGTCCAGGCGTTGAGGATCCACACCACCGACTGGGTGTTCGAGGCGTCGTCGGGGTTGGCGCCGCCGTAAACCATGATCTTCAGGCCGGTCTCCTGCCCCAGCAGGCGGGCGCGGCGGTACATGTTGGGCGAGCTGAAGGCCCCGGTGCCGAAGTACACCGTATCGACGGTCCCGTCGAGCACCTTGCCCTGCCACTGAGGCCTGGATATGTCGGCCCGGGAGGCCCAGTGGGTCTTGGGCACGCCGAGCCTCTTGCGCCCGGCGGTCCAGAGCCGGTCGAAGAATTGAAGCGCCAGCCAGTCCTCCCAGTGATACGGCTCGTCGGTGGTCCACCACATGTTCACGCCCCAGTCGATGCGGTGGGTGTTCTTTCCGCCGAAGAAGCACTGCATCTCGGTGCGGTTCCAGCCCTTGGTCCTGAAGTGCTCGACGAACTGCTTCTGAGCGGCCAGGAACGCGTCCTTGTAGCTCTGGCTGAGGGCGTCGCCGATGTATGGAGCGTTCATCATCTGGGTGGTGATGTGGTCCCTGCTCTGCCCCCGCCCGGGCCAGTGGCCCTGGTAGTTGTAGTTCTGCTTGGTCAGCGGCGTGGGCCAACTGTCCTCGAAGGGCAGGTACATGCAGGGCACGGGTACGCCGGCGCGGCGGTTATTCTTGAAGGCCTCTCCGCTGAGCAGCGGCCCGGCGAGCTTGTCGTAGCTGTCCCAGACGATCTTGAGGTTCTTGCCCGCGCCGGTGACGGGGGCGCGGATGACCCAGCAGTTCATCACGCAGCGGTTCTGGTGGGCGAGGCGGTAGAAGTCGTGGGCGTCGCGGGGAACGTGGTAGGCGTTCAGCTCCGGCCAGAAGCTGAGCTTGTCGGGCAGGGCGAAGTCGTGAACGGTCAGCTCGACGGGGACGGAGATGGCCTCGACGCCGCCGGCCTCGACCTTCACCGGCCCGGTGTACTTGCCGGGCTTGGCGTCCTTGGGGACGTACACGTCAACGTAGAGGGTCTGGTTCTGCTGGACAGGCAGCTTGCGCTTGGGGTCGGGTATGTCGAAGGCCGCCCCGTGTGACAGCGGCACGCAGTAGGCGGGCTGCCACTTCTCTTTGCGGTTGCGGGCGTACCAGTTCTTGAACAGCTCGATGTCCCCGCCGGCGATGGACGACCCGCCGGGGCCGGTGAGCGGGCCGGGGGAAACCTTCACCGCCTTCAGGGGCGTCTTGCCCAGGTTCTCGACGACGAGCTGGCAGGAGACGTACTCGCCCCGGCCGCCGAAGAGCTTGATCTGCTTGCCATTCCAGACGGCGTTGGCGCGGGCCGGGTCGCCCTCGCCGCCGAGGTCGGCGAACATCGCCGCCGGCCGGGCGGGGCTGAGCTTCACCAGCGGCGGCAGCGCCCAGACGCGCATCTTGCCCGCCCGAGTAGGCGGGGCCGATCCGCCAGAGGGCTTCACGAACTTGCCCAGCCGAAGCTCCCGGGAAAGTGCCGGCGATGAGGTGACGGTCGCCTCGGCGGCCTCGGAGGCTGCCCCCCCCGCCGCCACGGCCACGACAGAGAGCTTGAACTCCTTGGCCGGCGTGAGCTCTTCCAGGTACATGACCGTCGCCCCCGCCTCGGCCGGGTGCTTGACGCGCCAGCGCTGCACGGGCTTGCCGTCGAGCTTGACGCGCCAGCAGAAGACGTCCTTGGCCGGCGCGACGGTGAGCTTGACCGCGCCGCTGGCCAGGTGTGCCCGCTGCGGCGCCGGCTCGGCCTGGACGACGGGCCTGGCGGGCCGGGCCGAGAGCTTCTTGCCCAGCTCAACCTCGATGTACGGGGCGGTGCGGCTCTGGGCGGAGTGAACGAAGTTGTTGAAGAACGACAGCGTCCCGCCGTCCATTACCGCCACGCCGTCGGTGTCGCCGGCGACGAGGGCGTAAACGATTTCCGGGGAAAGCTTCACCGACACCCAGCCGGTGTCGTGCTTTGCGATCTCGCCCCAGCAGACCAGGGAGTTGCCCGAGCCCATAATGACGTCGCAGAGCTGCGATCCCGGCCAGGCCCAGGGGCGGCTGGAGGCGTGGTCGGCGCGGTTGAAGGTGGCGCCGTCGCCGGGCCCGTAATTCCGCGTGCCGCCCCCTTCGATCCAGTCGCCGTTGACCGTGGAGACGCGGATGTAGCGGAGCATGTGCTTGCCGGCCGGGTGCAGGAAGAGCCTGGCCTTGAGGACCTCTCGGCCGGCGGCGGGTGCGGCGTCAAAGCGGACCGCGGCCATCTCCTGGATGCTCTTGAGCTTGAAGCGGTCGCCCGCGCCCGCGCTGCTGTCGCGCTCCGCGGCGTTGGCGTCGGACAGCCAGATATCAGCCGTGGCCTTGAGCGTGACCTTCTCGGCCAGCGCCGTAGACACACACAGCATCAACACGATTGAAAGCGCCAAGAGCCTTTTCATCACTGCTTCCTTTCTCTCTAGCCCCCGCGAGGCGACACGAGCTTTCAACCCGCCTGGTCGGGGCGCCGGCCGCTGTTATTCAAAGAAGTCCAGCATGGCCTGCACGTCAAGGGCGTGCCCCGCGCCGGGTGTGACGATCAGTCTGACGTTGCCCTCGGCACCGGCGGCGGCGTAGATCTCCTCCGCCTCGGCGATGAGGCTCGGCACGCCCTCGTTGTAGGCGGCGGCGTAGTTATCCCCACCCGGCTCGTTCAGGCAGGGAGTGTCCATCTCGCCATAGTGGATCGCCAGCGGGCGGGGCGCGTTGAGCCCCGCGACGTCGCTGCGCTCCATCCAGTCGCATATCCCCGGCACGCAGTGGGCCGGGCCGTTGTAGCAGCGGCAGAAGTGCAGCGCAAACGAGCCGGAGCTGCCGCTGGCGAAGATCCGCTCGACCCGCTCGCTGAAGACCGGATAGGCCAGCGCCAGGTCGCCGCCGTAGGACAGCCCCGCCGCGAAGACGCTCTGGACGGACATGGCCTCGGTCAGCCAGTTCTCCCAGCGGAGCAGGTCGTCCACGTTCTCGCCCACGACCGTGCGGCCGCGGACGAAGGCGTCCATCACGTATGAGAAGTGCATGCTCTGCTCGTAGTCGAGGCGATAGCCCCTCCGCCCGGCCGAGATGTCGCGCAGGACGCCGAAGCCGCGGTGGATCGGCAGCAGCACGACGAAGCCGGCCTTGGCCAGCTCGAGGGCGAATGCGTTGTACCCGTCGCGCGCCAGCCCGAGGGGCCCCTCTGCCTTGCCGACGCTGTGGCCGTGGATGGCCATGACCGCCGTCGCGCGCCGGCTCGCAGTAGCGGGTTCGAGCAGATACGCCGGGACGGTCAGGTCGCCTCCGACCTCCATGACGAGCGCCTTGACCACGACGCCCTCGTGCGTGGCCTGGCGCAGCTCGGTAACGCGCCCGGGCGCATGAGGCGGCGACTCGACGGCCAGCAGCTCGGCCAGCTTGGCCTTGCACTTCTCGCGCCACGGCTCGAACTCGCCGCCGACGTTCTTGTACGAAAGTTCTCGCCGGCCCTCGGCGTGGCGGAACCGTAGCTTCAACTCGGCCGATTCGATCAGAAAGCTGCTCTCCACGATTAGCCTCCTTCCGGCCCGCGGGGCCGTCACATCATCAGTTTGTGCCCGCTGTCGTCGCGGCCGTCGCGGTCGTAGCACCGGCCCCAGATGAGCTTCATTCCGAACCCCGGCGCGTCGGGCACGCGCAGCATCCCCTCGGCCAGCCCGTAGCCGCTCGTGTCCACGCCCTCGGTCTCGTCTATGACGCCCTCAAGCGGCGTGGCGCCGCCCAGCCCGGCCAGGAGCTGCGCCCCGTAATTGGTCTTCAGCCCCAGGTCGAACGAATGCGGCGACAGGCCCAGCCCGGCGGCAATGGCACGGGGCGCCAGCCGCCGCCAACGAGTGAAACCGTAGCCCTCGATGTCCAGGTTGAGGATGTCCACCAGCCCCTCGCCCGCCAGGGCCAGAAGCTGCTCCACGTCCGCCTTCGACTCGCCTTCGGTGACGGTCGTGGCGGGGTGGAGGCTCTCGATCATCGCCCGCAGCCGTAGCAGGTCGTCGCGGTTCTCGTGGAAGGGCTCCTCGATCGTGTATAGGTCGCAGTCGGCCACGGCCTCGAAGTAGCGCAGGAAGTCATCGCAGGAGTACGAGTTATTCGCATCGACCATGATCTGGCAGTCGGGGAAGCTTTCGCGGACGGCGCGCGTGACCTCGACGTCGCGGGCCAGTCCCTCGGCCGGCTGCATCCACCGGTGCCCACGCCCGATCTTAATCTTGAAGCCGCGGTAGCCAAGCTGCCAGTCCTGCCGGCAGTGCTCCAGCACCACCGCCACGCCGCCGGGATGGAAGGCGGGGGTGATGTCGTCCATGTAGGTGGCGGCCCCGTAAACCGGCACGTCCCGCTCGCCTCGGGCGCCGAGCATCTTGTGAACCGGCAGGCCGAGGATCGCCCCGGCCAGGTCGTGCAGGGCGAAGTCCAGGGCCACGGCCTCGTCGGCGATGACGCCCTCGGCCGGATCGAACAGCTCCGAGAGGCGCCTGCCGACCAGCTCCGGCGTCCGCTCCGGGCGGAGGCGGCAGACGCCCCACCCGCTGGCGCCCCGGTCGGTGACGATCTCGCGCACCAGCAGCTCGCGCCCGTAGCCGTGCTCCTCGAAGATGGCGTTGCGCCCCAGGAGCCTCGGCCAGCGGGTGCGGATCTTCCGGGTCCTGATCTCGGCGACGACGTGCTTCTCCAGCTCGCCCATATCGGACACGCTCAATGACTCTCCCTTCCGGCCGGCGGTCGCGGCAGCTCGGCGAGGTACTGTTCGAGGATGCGTCGGTACTGCGCAGCGGCTGGCCCGGGAGTCACCACTCGCACGTCCGGGGCCATTTCCTCCGACAGGCCGGCGAGGTTGGCATCGGCCTCGACCATACTGCGGGCGACCACGGCCGCGCCCAGGGCGCTTGTCTCGGCCTCGGTGGTGCAACTGATGGGCAGGCCGGTCATGTCGGCGATGATCTGCGGCGTTAACTTGCTGGCGGCCGCCCCGCCGCACATCACCAGCCGCTCGACAGGCAGGCCCGCACCGGTGACGAAGCCCAGGTACCTGCTCAGCTCGCAGGCCAGCCCCTCCACCACGGCCCGGAGGATGTGGGCGGGGGTGTGCGAGAGCCTCAGCCCGTCCAGCCGCCCCGGCGTGCCGCGAGGCAGACCCGCCCCGCCGCCGGCGACAAGCAGCGGGCGGAAGCGCAGGCCCTCGCTGCCGGGCGGGACGCTCTGCATCATCCCGTCCAGGTCGGCGCCCTCGGCCAGTCCAAGCGTCCTGGCCGCCCAGGACAGCGACGAGCCGCCGTTGGTCAGCGAGAACATCTGCCCGTAGAGCCCGGCCACCGGGTGGGTGCAGACGAAGGCGGCGTCGATCACCGGGCGGGCGAGCTGCCCCACCACCGCCAGCAGGACCCAGGCGGTGCCGGCCCCGAACATGACGTCTCCGGCGTGGACCGCTCCGCAGCCGATCGCGGCGGCGTACTGGTCGTGCATGGCCGGGGAGACGGGTATGCCCGCCGGCAGTGAGGTCCGCCCGGCCACGTCGGCGAGCAGCCCGCCGGCGGGGCTGTCGGCCGGCAGCAGGTCCGGCAGGCGATCGGCCGTGATGCCCAGGCGGTCCAGCATGTCCGGGTCGGCGGCGCCCAGGGCGGGGTTGTACATCATGCAAAGCGCCAGCGAGGTGGCGTCGTGAGCGGCCCGGCCGCTGAGGCGGGCGACGATCGTGTCTCCGACGTGGGCGACGCGGTTGGGCGCGGCCAGTAGCTCGGGGTGCTGGTCGCTGATGCGGAGCACCTGCCCGACGGCGATGCCGCTCCGCCCGCAGCCGATGCGCTCGGCGAACCAGTCGCCGCCCAGCTCGGCGGTGAGCTTTTCGTCCCAGGGCTTTCCCCGCCCGTCGAGCCAACTGATGACCGGCCCGAGGGGCCTGCCTTCGGCGTCGGTGAAGAGCATCGCCCCGCCCTGGGCCGAGACGCCCACGGCGCGGACGCCCGACAGGTCGTTGCCGGCGGCCAGGCGCCCTATCGCCGCCAGCGTCGCCCGCCAGATGTCCTCGATGTCCTGCTCGACGCCGTCGGCCCCGACGTGCTCCAGGCCGACCGGCTCGCTGCCGACGGCGACGACCGAACCGTCCTCCCCGGCCAGCAGGGCCTTGACGTTGGTGGTTCCCAGGTCGAGCCCGAGCAGCATGTGCTAGATCTCCACGTAGTCGGCGTCGAGGTATCCGGCCAGCAACTCCAGCTTCTCCCGCGCGTCGCCGTAGCAGACGGCCAGGTGGTGCGGGCCGCCGGCGGCGGCGTAGGCGGTGAGGAAGTCGCGGACGTCGCCCTCCGGGGCCATCTTCGAGTGCGGCACGGCCAGGCCCGCCAGCGGGCCGAAGTCCAGAACCATCATCGGCGCGGCGATGATCCGCCAGCGCTGCCCGGCGGTGAGCGTCAGGGCGGTCAGCGTCGCCTCGCCCGGGCGGTAGTTGACGGCCAGGGCGAGCTGGCTGCCGCGAATCGGCACCAGCGACTCCTCCCGCCGGACCAGCGCCACCTTCCGGTCGGCCCGGGCCATGGCGGCGTTCGCCTCGCCCATGTGGCTGAGCAGGACGCTGTTGCCGCCGAAGTCGATGGTGAATATCTCGCTGAAGCTCGCCGGCGGCTGGAGCCAGCCCAACAGGGCCGAGAAAGCCGCCGAGATCAGATCGCCCTCCCCGCCGAAGCCGACGCCCTCGGCCAGCAGGCGGCTGGCGGCGACGAAGGGGATCGTCTCCGTGCGGTCGTCCTCCCCGAAGGCGAGGAACTGATAGGTGTATGCGTCGAGGCGGTAGTCGGCGACCATGCCGCGCAGGGCCACCTCGGCGCGGGCGGCGTCGGCAAGGTTCTCGTCGGTCGCCTCCGGGGCGACGTCGTAGAGCTTGCGATACTCGGCCGAGAGCCTGCCCACCTCGGCGGCGTCGGCCTCGGCCGCCCGTCGGTTGAACTCGGCCACCGAAAGCGCCTGCCACGCGCAGCCCAGCGTCGTCGCCAGGTGCGTCGTGTCCAGGCCGAAGTCGCCCATGCCGCTGAAGGGATATCCGATCAGCCCGATGCGGTAGCGACGGAGTCTCTCGGCCCCGGCGGCCGCCCGCAGCACGCCGGCCAGCTCATCCGCCGCACCGGGGTCGTCGAGGTGGCTGGTGACGTAGGCGAACGGCACGCCAGAGCGGATCAGCACGTTGCACAGGTCGTGCGTGCCGTGCACGCCGTGGTTGGCGGTCAGCTCCTCGACGCCGTATGACTCGTCAACGGAGTAAAGCTCCTGTGTGTTCCAGACGACGATCGGCAGGCGGGTGGCCTTCAGGGCCGGGGCGCTGGACAGGCTGGTGGAATAGGTCAGCAGGACGACCAGCAGGACGTCCACGCCCTCGGCCTCGCAGGCCGCCACCGCCCGCTCGATGTCCTCCCGGGTGAAGACCGCGCCGTCGAAGCGCACGTCGGCCACCTCGGCCAGGGCAGGCAGGATCCGCTCACGCACGAACCGCTCACGCCCCTGGCGGATCTCCGGGCCCGAGGTCTCGTAAAACTCCAGCGTCAGTCCCAGCAGTCCGACCTTCAACCGATCGCCTTGACCAGACATGGCTTGCTCCTTGTCGCTAGTTGCCCGCCTCGTCGGGCAGGTCCTTGACAAAAGGCTCGAGGAACTCCGGCGGCACCGGCCTGGCCAGCAGGTCGTTGAACAGCTCGGCCAGGACCGAGGCATGAATCTCCAGCATCCGCTCGCCCAGCTCGGCGGTCGCGGCGGTCGCCCGGCCGATGACGCCGTCGGGCACGGAGGCGATGCTGGGCATGCAGAAGACGCCGTCCCTGCCCCGAAGAGACGCAAAGGCGAACCGCTCGCCCCAGAGGTCGTCAGGCCCGTCCACCGCCTTGCTCATGTCCACCAGCTCGGGGTGCGCCGCGAGCATCATGGCCGTCTCTATCAGCCCGGCGTGGCCGACCTGCTGGCCGGCGGCCTGCTCGACCTGCTCGGCGGCCATCGCGTACGGGCAGGCGTCAACGTACATCGCCCGGGCGCCCTCGCTCCACACGCGCCACAGCGCCAGTTGGGTCGCCGGCATGTTGCCGTGCCCCTGGACGAAGACGATCCTGCGGAAGCCGATGCCGTGCACGTCGCGGGCGATGTCGGCGAGCTTCTCCAGCAGCGTCGCCGGCGCTACCCCCGCCGACGCCAGCGGTCGGGCCCACTCCACCAGGCTGTAATCGACGGTCGGGAATACCACCACCCGCCCCTCGTCGCTTCCGGCCGCCGCACGGGCGACCATCGCCTCCACCAGCAGGCTGTCCGTGCCGCATGGCAGGTGCGGGCCGTGGGCCTCGAAAGACCCCATCGGGATCACCGCGACGCCGTCGGCGGCGCGACGCAGATCGACGTAGCTGACTTTCCGGGCGTCCATTTCCTCACCTCCCCAGCCGACCGGCGGCGGCCTATATGGGAATCCTCCGCTCGCTTGTCTCGGCCGAGCAGTCGGCGGCGACCATGCCCGAGAGGACCATCTCGGCGTTGAGCACTTGCAGGATGCTCGCCGGCACGCGCGGCGTCACCGGCCCGTGGGCCGCCAGGCGGACGATGAACCGCTGCCAGACCGATTCGCCGGCGCGGAAGCCGTTCCAGGAGCTCGCCCGCGCCGCCCCGGCCACGTCCTTCGGACCGATGGTCGCAGCCTTGGGCGGCACCCACGACCAGTCGCCGGCGCTGCCCGCGTCGGCGTAGAGGCAGTTCTGGCAGATGGTGATCGGGTGCAGATCGACGATCCTGGCCCCGACCTGGAGGAAGGCGTCGACATCGTCGCCGAACTCGGCCCCGACGTGCGGCTCGAAGAAGGCGATGTGCCCCGCCCAGCCGACGCCGCCGTAGCAGACGTCGGCCCCGCCCATGTCGTCGATCATCCGGGAGTAGTCGTTGACGTTGTCGGTGGAGGGGAAGTGTATCTGCTCGTCCGGCATCCGCAGCTTCGGGTCGATCCGGTCGAAGAGGTCGTGGTGCATCCAGTACTGGAAGCCGCCCTTCCAGCCCTTCGGGGCCGTGTTGCCGTCCTGGTCGGCGTACTCGTCCATGTTGAAGGTGTGAACGTGTTTGCAGGAGATGCCCAGCTCGTTGATCATCGCCGCCACGAAGGCGTATTGCGGGTTCGGGGCGGGCAGGATCATGACGTACTTGTCGCGCCCTTCCTCCAGGCTCCGCTTGATGCCGGCGACGATGTCCAGGACGAAGCCGAACTGAAACGCCGTCTCGTCCTCGATGACGCGAATCCTGAAGTTTGCGTTCGGGTGCTTGCAGATGTCCTCCTTCCTGATCCGCCTGACCCGCTCGCAGACGGCCTTGTCGCGGAAGGGAAGGAACTTCGCCAGGTCGTATTCGAACGCCGCCGACATGCCGGTCTCCTTTTCGCGCCCCTATCGGGGCTGGGGCAGCTCGACCCAGGTTTGCCTCTCCGCCGACTCGCGGACGGCCTCGAGGACGCGCTGCATGTGCAACCCTTCGGCCAGCGAAGGGCTGGCCCCGGTCCCGTCGGCGACGGCCTGCAGGAACGAGTGCAGGCTGTGGACGTGGCTGCGGATCCACCCGATGGCGAACTTCGGCCCGGGGAATTTTCCGCCGGGGGCGGGGTATCTCTGGACGGCGGCGATTCTCTGCCAGCCGGCGCACCCGCCCAGATCGCCGTCGGGCAGCCGGGCGTCATAGACCTCCAGGTAGTTGGGCTGCATGCAGTTGAACGCGATCCCCCCGCCCCGCCCGTGGATCTCGAAGCGCAGCTCGTCCTCGGTCCCGGTGGCGATCTTGCTGGCCTCGACACTGCCTATCGCCCCGTCGGCGCTCCGCAGCAGCATCACCGCCACGTCCTCCACGTCGATGGTCATCATCTCGCCGGGCTTGTCGAGGTTGGGGCGCTCGGCCGCCCATATCCGGCTGGCGCAGTTTACCTCACTGAACGGGCCGATCAGGTGCCACAGCAGGTCGAGCACGTGCGAGCCGAGATCGCGGATCACCCCCCCGCCGGCCGCAGCCGTGGACTTCCAGTTCACCGCCTTGTCCGGATCGACGCTGCCTCCGTGCAGATATGCCGCCCGGAAGTGCGTCACCGGGCCCAGGAAGCCTTCGTCGATGAGCTGCCTGGCCCTGAGCGTCGCCGGGAAGAACCGGAACTGAAGCGCCACCTGGGCCGTGCCCTTGTAGCCGCCCAGCATCCCCGCCAGCTCGTCGCCCTCGGCGAGGCTGGCCGTAACCGGTTTGTCAACGTAGATGTGCTTGCCCGCCTCGACGGCGGCCTTGAGGGCGGGAAAGTGGTGCTGGTTCGGCGTGCAGACGTGGACCACGTCCACGTCGGTGGCGGTGATGGCCTCGGCCGGGCTTGTGGTGCAGCGCTCGAACCCGCCTGCCTCCATGGCGGCCCGGGCCAGCTCCTCACTCGCCTCGCAGACCACTTTCATCCGGCACTGGGCGGCAGGCGGATTGTAGTACAGCGGGATGCACTGATGGGCGAACGTGTGCGTCTTGCCCATGAAGCCGAAGCCCAGCACGCTGATGCCCAATGTCTTCACACCCGGTTCCTCCCGGCAGCGGGCGCTGCCTACAGCACAGTCTCCAGCAGTCTCATTCCGTTGTCGTGAAATACGCCTTCCACGAAGTCGCGCCCCAGGGCAAGCCGCTCGACGGCCTTGCGGATCGCCCGCAGCTCCTCATACAGGAACGACGTGAACGCGAGCTTCCGGTGGTCGTCGGATATGGACAGGTGCCACGGCACGGGCGTGACGTAGGTGTACTGGTCGTTGATCTCCACGCTCTTGCCGGGGGCAAGGGCGATGGGGATGTCCGTCCCGTAGAGGATCCTCTCGGGCGGGAAGACGCGGAAGGTATGCTCCAGCACCTCCCAGTTGTTGAGCATCGCCAGGTCCACGTACAGGTTGGGCAGGTCGCCGAGGCGCTCGAGGTTCCCGACGACGTTCTTGAGGAAGTACGCCCGCCCGATGTGTGCCAGGACGATCCGGGCGCCGGGCCAGGCGGCGCACAACTCGGAAATCTGCCTCTGGTTGACCGCATCGGCCAACCGGGCCTTGCGCGGGATGTGCAGCATCACGATCAGCCCCAGCTCGTCGGCGACGCGCATGATCGCCTCGGGCAGCATGTCGTGAATCTCGACCTGCTCGCGGTCCTGCTTGGCGACGTAGTCGAGGTAAGGCTTGAAGCCGAGGAAGCCGCGCTGGGTCACGTCGCTACGGACGGCCTTCGGGTCCTCGGCCGGGTCGATCAGCCGCAGCGGGAAGAAGCGCTTCCGGTCGCAGGCCTCGGCGACGTAGCGGTCGTTCTCGGCCTTGTCGTACTGGGGGTCCGGGTGGCCGAAGCAGACCGCCAGCGTCTCCCGGCCGGGGTAGAAATCGCCCAGGTCGCCCTTCAGGTCGTCCACGTCGTACTTGCTGACGGGGTGCCCGGCGACCGAGAAGGTCCGCCCCTCCGGCAGCGTCGCGGCGCTGAACACGTGGACGTGGAAATCCAGGACCCTGCCCGGCACGAAGTCGTCAAGCTCCTCGTTCCAGATCTTCAGGTTACGCTCGTGCCTTGTGGATTCCTGCCACACGCGCTTTTCCTCTTCTCGCCCGGCCGGCCCCGACTCACGCCCCAGCATCCCGCAGCAGCGACCGGAACTTCTCGGCGATGAAATCGACGACGGTCTCATCCGCGCACAGGGGCAGCTTGGTCAGCAGCGTGCTGTGGCCCTCGTGATAGGCGTGCACGCGGACCCACAGGCCGGCCTCGACCGCCCGGCGATGGAAGTCGATCGCGTCGGCGACCTCCCTGAACTTCAGCCCGATCATGTGCCTCCGGCCGCGGGCATCCGCCAGCACGTCGCCGAACTCGCCAGCCACAGCCGACATGGCGGCGGCGAACCGGTCGCCCACCGCGACGATGCGCTGCGACTCGGAGGCGATCCGGTCCAGGCAGCATAGCGCCACGTAGCTGGGCAGCGGCGCGCTGCCGTTGGTGCTGATGGCGTCGTACTGCTCGAGCACGTCCAGGCGGCTCTTGTAGATCACCGCCGCCAGGGGGTGGAAGCCGGCGGTCATGCCCTTGCCGACGATCACCAGGTCGGGCACGATCCCCAGCGTGCGGAAGGCGAACACCTCCGGCTGCCAGAAGCCGGTCTGGATCTCGTCGATGCACATGAGGGCGCCGACCTCGTCGCAGCACCGCCGGGCGAGCTGGAGGTAGTCGATGCTCACGGGGATCACCTCGCGGTTCATCATTACCGGCTCGGCCCAGAAGCCTGCCACCCGCCGCCCGTGGCGCTCGAAGACCGCTCGCAGCTCGGCCTCGTCGTTGGGCTGGACCTCAACTACCTCCAGGTCGCCGACGTACCGTTCCCACATGCCGCGAAGCCTCTGGCAGATCATGTCCGTGCCGTGGTAGTTGCCCTCCAACACGACCATCACCGGGACCGAACCCGTCGCGGACCGCCGCTCGTGGCAGATGAGCTGAATCTTGAGGGCGGCGGCGCACGCCACAGAGCCGGTGCAGCAACCCAGCAGCACCGTGTCCAACGGGTCGGGCTCGGCGGGAGAGTTGGCCAGGCTCACCAGGCGATGGGCCAGCAGCTTCACCGGCGTCTGCGGGATGTTGCAGTGATTGTCCCAGACGATTCCCGCGGCCGCCGCCTCTTCGACCGCCCGGCCGAGCAGAGGGTCGTTGTAGCCCCAGAGCATCTGGTAATGGCCCGAGGTGCAGTCCAGGCACAGCTTCCGCTGCTCGGTGATGTAGAACATCCCCCGCCCGGCCAGCAGGTCGTCGCTGGGGGCGGTCCGGCTGCCGCCGTAGGAGTTCTGAAGGGCGTTGGTGCCCACCGGCTCGATGGCCGGCACCGCGTCGATATGCTGCCCGACGCGCTCCAGAAGCTGCTCGGTGCTGTGTGAGTCCAGGAACTCCAGCGCCGCCCGCATGGCCCGGACGATGTCCGGGCCGTCCGGCCCCAAGGTCTGCTCGAGCGAAATCGTATCCGTCATGGTTCCAGTCCGTTGCATGTCTGCCTGCGTCCGGCCGCCATGCCGCTAGCCGTCGCCGAAGAAGATGCTCGAGTGCTTGACGCCCTGCCGCGGCTGGGCCATCCAGTCGGCCACCGTCTGCTTCCAGCGGAGGTAGTGCTCGGTCTGCTGGTGGGCGGTGAAGTCGTCCTTGCCCCGGTAGGCCTCGTACAGCAGGAAGCGGGTAGGCTCCTCCTCGGCCTGGAGGACGTCGAACCGGACGTTGCCCGGCTCCTGGCGGGTGTTGCGGGCGTTATCCAGCGTCGCCTCGACGAACTGCTCCACGAACGATGGCTTGACGTTAACGGTCACGCTCACAACGTACATTGGCTCTGCCTTTCCCAAGTGCCGGTCGGCACCGGTCGGCACCGGCGCGAAGAACTGTACCCGACCGCCGCCCTCGGGGCAATACGCCCCGTGCCCGCGGATCGGCCGCCCAGCTCGAAGTGATCGACCGCAGACGCGCCCCCCGTGGCTCCCTATCGGCCGCCCGCCGCCTCCACAACTTGCACCGGAGCGATCTTCTCCAGCTCCTTGCGGAGTCTGGCAGCTTCGCCGACGACCACAACGGTCATCTTGTCCGGGTCGAGGGTCCGGCGAACCATTTGCAGGCACTCCGGTGAGGTGGTCCGGGCGATCTTACGGAGCATGGTCTGGAAGTAATCCGGCGCCAGGCCGTGGGAGGCGATCAGCCATAGCTCCCCGGCGGCCTGCTGGGGAGTCTCGCGCCACCGGGCGAAGCTACCAAGATGAAACGAGCGGGTCCTGTCCAGTTCCTCGGAGGTGGGCGCCTCGGCCGCCAGGCGCCGGATTTCCGCCAGAACGGCCCGGACCGCCTGCGCGGCGGATCGGCTCTGCGAGAAGGTGCCGACGGCAAACATGCCGGCAAACCGTCTCGCCCGCCACCCGCCGCCAGCACCGTAGGTTAGGCCCTTCTTGACGCGAATTGCCTTGTTCAGCCGGCTGCCGAAGGCCCCACCAAAGTACCCGCTGACGACCTGGCCGGTGAAGTAGTCTCGGTGGTGGCGGGTGATGCCGCGTTGGCCGACGCGAATCTGGCACTGCGTACTCCCGGGGCGATCCACGAGGTAAATGCGCGTCGAAGCCGGGGCCGGCGGCTCCGGCAGATCGGCGCGCGGGGCGGAGCCTTTGGCCTGCCACTTCCCGAAGGCATCCCGCGCCAGAGCCAACGCGGCGTCGGCGTCGATGTCGCCGGCGAAGATCAGCACGGCCATGTCCGGGCGAACGAAACGGCGCCACCAGACCTTCAGGTCCGCCAGCTTCAAGGCGTCCACGTCGGCGGTCTCGCCGAGGGCGCTGCGGGAATAGGGATGATCGCCGTAGAGCCGCTTTCGGAACTCCCGGTCAGCCACGTAGAACGGCTCAGCGGCGTATACCGCCAGCTCCGCACGGACGCGCTTTCGCAGCTTCTGGAATTCCTCGGCCGGGAAGGTGGGCGTCAGCGCCGCCTCGGCCAGCAGTTTCACCGCGCGCTCGACATGCTCGGTCAGGCAGCTCGCCCCGGCGGTGGCGGAGTCCATGCCGGCACTGCCCCAGAGGGAGATTGCGTAGGCGTCCAGCTCCTCGGCGAGTTCGCGCTCACTGTGCCGGGCGGTCCCGCGCGTGAGCATCCGCATCGCCAGGGAGGCGGCCCCGTGCTTGGCCTCGCCCCACGCGCCGCCCAGCAGCCCGAGACGGACGGTAACGAAGGGCACCTCGTGGTTCGGCACGACGATGACCGTCAGTCCGTTTTTCAGCACGTGTCGGGTGTGGGCGAATCGCGGCGTGGCTTTGAGCAGGCCGGCAAGGGGTGGCTCTTTGGCGAACCCCTCGGGCCGGATCGGCCGCGGGCCCTTGCCCACTGCCCTGCCCGCCGGGGAAGTCGTCGCGGGAATCTTCCCGGCCTCACCAGCCCTGCCGAGTAACTTGCCCAGCAGATTCCCGGGCACGCGGAAGGCCACCGCCCGTTCGTCGGCGAGGAGTGTCCGCGCCACGCGCTGAATGTCAGCCGCCGTGACGGCCCTGATGCGCTGTAGTTGCCGGTTGACCTTCGAGACGTCGCCCTCGACCACTGCCGCCTGCCCCAGGAGGCGGGCTTTGCTGGCAACGCTCAGCGTGCGCACGACGAGTCCCTTCTGGTGCTTGTTTCGGGCTTTGAGCAGTTCGCGCGGGCTGACCGGCTCGGCCCGCAGCCGCTGCATGTGGGCCTCTATCCGTTCCAGCGCCTTGTCCATTTTCCCGCCGATCGGGTGCAGGGCGGCGGCCACCGCGAAGACCCCGTCCAGCTCCCCGGTGAGGTCCAGAGCGAGGACACGAACGGCAAGCTGGCGCTCGGCGACCAGATCCCGGTACAGCCGGCAGGAGTTTCCGCCGGACAGGATCGACCGTATCAGAGCAAGCGCCGGGGCGTCAGCATGGCCGACCGGCACGGTCCGGTACGCGATCCCGACCACCGGGGCTGGCGCGTTTTTCTGTTTGACCACGACGCTGCGCTTCGCTGTTGGCTGCGGCTCACGGACCGACACCTGCGGGGGATCCGCCCCCCCCGGAATCCACCCGAAGAACTCGCGGGCGAGTGCCTCAGCCCGGGCGTGCTTCACGGCCCCGGCGATCACCAGGGTGGCGTTGTTGGGGACATAGTGGCGCTTCCAGAAGGCGCGGAGTTCCTCGGCCCTGGCCACCCGAAGGTGGGCGATGTTGCCGATCACCGGCCAGCGATAGGGATGTACCTTAAACAGCTCCGCCTGGAGTTTCTCCGCAAGCGTACCGTAGGGGCCGTTCAGGCCCAGCCGCCTCTCTTCCTCGACGACCTTCCGCTCGGTGGCGAAGGACTTCTCATCGACCCGCAGGAAGGCCATGCGCTCAGCCTCCAGCCACAGCGCCAGGCGGAGCTGATTGGCGGGCAGCGTCTGGTGATACACGGTCACGTCGAAGGTCGTGTAGGCGTTGCTGGTGCCGCCGACGCGGCGGATCAGCTCGAAGTGGTCGGTCGGCCCAAGGCGGTCGGTGCCGCGAAACATCATGTGCTCGAACATGTGGGCGAAGCCCTGCCGGTCCGGGTGGTCGTCCTTGCTGCCGACGTGATACCAAAGCTGCACCGCCACGATCGGGCAGGAGAAGTCTTCCAGGGTAATCACGCGCAGGCCGTTCTCCAGCCGGACCTCACGATACGCGTACGTCGGCTGCTGGCGCCTGGCTTGGGTCGACGGCGTCGGCTGCGCCCCCCGATCGGGGGCCGTCGCCGTGCAACCGGCCAGGGCGACAAGCAAGGTGACAAGGCACGCGTAGATCTTGGACTTTCGGGACATCTCACTCCCCTGTCTTTCCCATTTGAGGCCTCTCCCACGACCGCCATGGGCACTTCTGCCATGACAGTAAACCTCAGAAGGGGCGGCGTGTCAATCCTGTCCCCGGTCGTCGCGTCGCCCTCGGGGGGCATGAAGGTCTTCCGGCCCGGGCCGCTGGGCGCGCAGCCAGCCGAGCCACTCGTCCATCCCCTGCCCGGTCTTGCTCGAAAGCTCGATCAGCGGCGCGGCGGTGTTGATCCGCGAAAGGTCCTCGCGAACGCGGGCGGCGTCGTAGTCCAGCACGTCGATCAGATCGACCTTGGTGAGCAGGATGGCGTCGGCGGTCTGGAACAGCGGCGGATACTTGGCCACCTTGTCGTCGCCCTCGGGCGTGCTCAGCAGGACGACCCGAAGGTGCTCGCCTAGGTCGAACACGGCCGGGCAGACCATGTTGCCCACGTTCTCGATGAAGAGGAACGTAATCCCATCGAGGCTGAGGCCCTTGATGGCCTCGGCCACCTGTGTCGGCGAGAGGTGGCATCCCCCCTCGGTGTTGATCTGTGTGACCTGTGCGGCGAGAGGCCCGAGCCGCTCGGCGTCGCGGGTGGTCTGGAGGTCGCCGACCAGTACGGCGCAGCGGATGTCGCCCAGGGCCGGGATGGTGCTCTCCAGCAGGGCGGTCTTGCCGCTGCCGGGGGCGCTGAGGACGTTAATTGCCACCACGCCGGCGGCGTCCAGGCGGCGGCGGTTCTCCGCGGCGCTGGCCTCGCCCGCCTCCAGGACGCTCCTGACGACGTTGATCTTCATGTCCGGGAAGCTCCTCTCACTGCCGGCAGGTCATTGACTTCAGGACGACGTTGTTGCCGAAGGCGATCCGCACGTCGGCCTGGCCGCAGGACGGGCAGAGGAACTCCAGCACGCTCGTCTGGAAGACCTCCCCGCACTGCCGGCACTCGGCGGTTATCTTTTCCTCGACGATCTTCAAGGCCGCCCCCTCCGCCAGCGTGCCCGCCGCAACCACCTCGAAGGCCATCCGAAGCGCTTCGCCCACCACCTGGCGCATGGCGCCGACCGTTACCTCTATCTCCTCGACGTGTTCAACCTTGTGCTCCTCGGCGGCGCAGAGCACTGCTCTAAGCAGATCGACTGCGATGGACATCTCGTGCATGAACGACGACTCCTGCAGCCCGCCGGCTGGCCCTGGTTCCGGCCAGTCAGTATATCAGCCCGCGACGGGCGGCGCGGGCAAATCCTTGCATTTGCCGCGCGAATCTGTAATACGTGCATGCCTCAAGAAAGGGTCCAGGCGTTTCTTGGCAGACCGCCGGCTTGCCGGGCACTCGTTTCGCGACGCGAAACACGTGAGTGAGTTTGGGAGTCCATGAACCAGCCCCAAGAGCAAGAGCAGAAGGCCCTCACTTGGCGCAGCGGCTCCATCGCCCTGTTCCTCGTGCTGCTGTGGACCCTCGCCTGCTGCTTCATGGCGTGCCACAACTTTGTTTACACGCAGTACCTGCTGATGGTGCTGGGCTTCGGGGCTATCCTGACGATCTTCCTGCTGCAGTTCCCGCTGGTGTTCCTGGTTTCGCTGGTCGTCATGTGGGGTGGAACGTACCTGCTGGTGTACATTGGCGCAGGCCCGGCCGAAAAGGGATACGCCCTGAGCGGGATCGCCATGAGCCTGCTGGTGGCCGTGCCCACCTTCGCGCTGGCGGCGTGGATCAAGCTCCGCCCGCTGCGCCGGGCAGAGTTGGTGGTCATCTACGCGGCCGTGCTCATCGCCATCCCCTGGTGCATCTGCATCAAGGCGGTCATCGAGTCGAGCACGGCCAATCTCTTTGAGCTCCAGCGGCGCTCCGAGCCGCTGACCTACGCCTGGGCGCGGGACATGCCTTGGTGGGGCCCGACGGTCCCGCCGCCGAAGGCGGAGGCGCCCCAGCCGCCCCCGGCAACGCAGAAGGCGGCCTCGAAGCCCGGGCCGCGACCTGCAGCCCCGGCCGAAGGCCAGCCCAAAGCCGAAGGCGAGAAGAAGGCCAAGCCGCCGCCGACCCAGGCCGACCTGGAATCCATGGCCGCCATTCAAGGCTTCACTCAGGGCAACGGCGGCAAGGTGCCCTGGAAGCTCTGGTGGAGGCCCATGGTGTACTGGACAAGCATGTGCCTGGCCTTCCAGGCCATGCTCATGGGCCTGGTGCTGCTGTTCCGCCGGCGTTGGATCGAGCACGAGCGGCTGCCGTTCGTGTGGAGCCAGCCGGCGCTGCATATCCTCCGCAACTCGGACAAGCCCGAGGGAAGGCGCCGCCGCTGGTTGATGTTCGCCATCGGGCTGGGAATCTGCCTGCCCGCCATCGTGCTCATCGGGCCGGCCGGCGAATCGCTCTCCTCCTGGTCCATTCCCCCCTGGGTCGGGCAGGAAGGACTCCGCGGCGGCTTCGACCTGACGGCCCTGAACCTGCTGCCCAAGGTGCCGTTGAAACTCTTCTGGGGCCCGCTGGTCCTGGCGATGCTGCTGCTGTTCCCCGTGGACGTGCTCATGACCACGGCCCTGACGTACATCCTGGTCACCCTGCTGGCGCCGGCGATTATGCAGTCGATGGGGCTCCAGGTCGGGCTCGCCCAGCTTGGGCTGTTCACCAAGTGGGGGCTGCGCTTCGGGGGCTGCCTGGGGTTGCTTGTCTGGAGCGCGGTCTTCGCGATTTGGGACTGGGTCCGCAGCCCGAAGACAGCCGCCCCCCCCGCGAGGCGCGGCGACGACCTGCCCCGCCGGCTGCTGATCGTCATCACCCTCGCCGGCGTGGCGGGCTTCATACTCCTGGGCAGCTACGCGACCACGACCATCCAGATGGTCTGCCTGACGGGCTTCGTGGTCATCTACGCCTTCGGCCAGGTCCGCCAGCGGGTCGAAGGCATGCCCCTGACCTACGAGAACAACATTGCCAGCCACCAGATGGTCAGCATCCAGCGCGACTTCCTGCACGACCACTACAGCCTGGTCAGCCAGGACCCCAGCGTCCAGGTCACGTCCAGCTCATGGGCGACGCACTGGATGCAGTGGGGTTTCGCGGGACAGCTCAAGAGCTTCGGCCCGCACAACATGGTGCTGGAGGCCTTCAAGGTCGCCCACGAGCTTCGGGTCCACGCCCGGCCGGTCGCCAAGGTTATCCTTATAACGATGCTCGTGGTGGCGGCGGTAACGCCGCTGCTGTACCTCAAGCTGATGTACACCTACGGCTTCGACAACAGCTACCAGGGCGCCCTGACCACCTGGCAGAGCTTCACCCAGTGGACCGAGCGGGCCGCCTCCTACGGGCTGCACTCGACCTCCAAGGTCTTCATGCTGGCCTCCGAGAACTGGTACCTCCGGTACCAGAACATCTTCAACACGATCTACGGAGTGGCGATCGTCGGGATCCTCTTCTACCTGCGGCGGGAGTATCCGCGCTTTCCGCTCTCGCCGGTGGGCGTCGTGCTCGGCGCCGAGCAGTTCCACTCGCTGGCCGTGCCCTTCAGCCCGCAGAACATCTGGTTCACCTTCCTGGCAGCCTGGGTGATCAAGTCGCTGATATTCCGCTGGCTGGGGGTCCGCAGCTTCCGCGAGAAGGTCGCCCCGGCGGCGATCATGATCTTATGCGGTATGATCTTCGGCATGATGATGTACATCTGCCGGTACGTGGCGTTCGGGTATGGCAGCCTCAAGTGAGCCGGTTCAGGAGTCACATTCTGATTGTGTTGGCGCTGGCCGCCGCCGGCTGCGCGCCGGTGGCGAGCCGGACCCCGACCCAGAAGCGCCGCGACTACAGCAAGGTGCCCGCGCAGGTTGAGGGGATGCTGGCGCGGATTCGCGCCCACGCCGCGGCGCTGGCGAGCTTCGGCCCGCGTCAGACGGGCCAGGAAGGCTGCGACAAGGCACTGGAGTACATCCGCTCGGAACTCGTCAAGGCGACGGACGACCTCAAGCCGGAGATCGAGGAGTTCTCGAGCAAGGTGACTGTGACGCTTGACCGCGTCCGGGCCGACCAGCTCTCGTCCGCGGATGAACCTTTCTCGCACGTAGTCCTGAGCATTGCCGGACGCGCGGCGCAGCGGCTGCCGGCGTACGCCCTTCAGGCCAACTGTGTCCAGCCGTGCGCGACGCACCCCGCCGGGAAGTGCCCGCTCAAGACCCAGGGCGGGTCCGGCCCGTCCTGCCCCAACTGCGAGCAGCCTCGCAGGGTCGTTGACCTCCGCAGCGGCTCATGGGCCGAATTCAAGGGCAAGGACCTGGACGGCGCGGTGGTCCTGTTGGACTTCAACAGCGGCGAGGCGTGGCTGCGGGCGGCGGCGCTGGGGGCGCAGGGGGCGATCTTCGCCGAGCCGGACCGCACCACGCTCTTCCAGGCCGACGCGAAATACCTGGCCACGCTGCCGCTGCACTTCCCGCGGATGTACCTGGCGCGGGCCGAGACGCAGCGGCTGCGAGAGGCCCTCCGTCAGAGCGCCGGCGAGCTTCGCCTCACAATGGTCAGCCGGCTGCGGTTCGAGAACGTCAAGGCCGGGGGCCTGGCGCTGACCATACCCGGCAAGCGGCGCGACTACAGCTTCGTCCTGGCGGCTCATTTCGACGGGCGGTGCATCGTGCCCGACCTGTCATACGGCGCCGCCGAGGTCTGGGGCCCGGCGGAGCTGATCGAGCTGACCCGCCATTTCGCGAAGAACCAGCCCGGCTGCGACCTGCGGATCATCTTCGTCTCCGGGCACTGGCAGAACCGCCAGGTCATGCGCCAGCACATCTCCTACGACCCCAAGAAGGCCGGATACTTCGAGCGCGCGGGCAAGTACTACAGGCTGGCCATGGGGATCGACCTGGTCCCTGAAGGAAGGTCGGTCAATCTGCTCTCCGAGAGCGCCTGGGACGCGCCGGGCCCGCCGCTGCGTTACAGTTGGCTCCGCAACCGGCTGTTCAACAAGGGGGGCTGGCGGGACGAGATCCTCGAGCAGCTCGGCCTGGCAGACGAGGGCGTGGAGCTGTTCGGCGGCACCCGCCCGACGCGATCGGAGACCGGCGACGACCTGATGGCCGCGCGGAACGACCGCTGCCCGCTGGTCTATGCTCCGCGCTACCCCACGGCCGAGGAGCCGTTCCAGGTCCTGGCGCTGCCGACCTTCGCTTTCCAGACCGGGCGGCTGGCGCGGCTGGCGCACAACACGCCGCTCGACCGGTTCGGCACCATCGACCCCAAGGCCGTCGATCACCAGCTCCGCCCGCAGATGCAGATCACGCTGGCCATGCTGGATAGCCTGATCGCATACCCGGTCGAGCTTATGCCCGAGTCGCCCCCGGGGCGGCGCAGCGGCCGGGGATGGGGCGGGTACGCAAAGATCGAAGGCAGAATCCAGAGGTGGGACCAGCGCATCGGGTGGTTCTCCGAGCGCCTGCCCGGAGAGGAGAAGGGCGCAAAGCAGACGCTGCGGACCCTCGTGCACACCTACCCCGTGGACGAGCTTTTCCGCACCCGCATCGGCACACAGCTTCGCAACTACCTCAACTGGCCGATGAACCCCAGCCGGGGCCAGCACCGCGAGCTGCAATCGTTCATGTTCCAGGACCTGCTCCTGCTGGAGCATCCGCACTTCAACGTCAGGGCCATCTATTCCGGGCAGCCAGAGACGCAATACAACGTGCTGGCCTACAGCCTGGACGAGGCCGGCAGGATTCGATACGCCACCGACTTCGGCGTCCACGGCGACAGCAACAAGTCCTTCCAGTGCACCGATCTGAACCTGGACACCTGGCGGATGAAGGTGCCGGTGAGCATGTTCGAGTGCGGCACGCTGGAGTTGTTCGACCTGATCGATCCGCAGCGGTACGACCCGGCGGCGGAGATCCGCGGGGCGTGGTTGCAGACGTATTTGATCCACGGCGATCACGCCGAGCGGGGCGTCGCGCCGCACCTGCGGATCACCGGCATCAAAGACGTCGATTCGCACACGGACATCGAGCGCTGGGGCTTCACCCAGTACGGCCCGACGGCGATGGTCTTCCTGCCGGCAGACCACATCACCGGGGCGGAGATCCTGCTGGGCGCGTGGCACACCAACTTCGCCGTGCTCAACGACCCGGACGAAAGCGGGGTAGCCCGCGGCTACCGGGTCACATCAGGGCAGACCAGGCGCCTCACCCGGCGCGAGGAGTCCACGCCGCTGGCGTGCATCCGCCAACTGACCTCGCTCAACCAGCGGCGCATGGAGGAGTTCGCCGCCCACGACGTGGCCAGCCCGCTGGCCGAGGGATACCACAAGGACAGCGTCGGCGCTATCGACAGGGGCCTCCAGGCACAGCAGAAGCGTGACTGGGAGAGCGCCCAGGCCCACTTCAGCCGGGGCTGGATCGCCGAGTCGCTGGCCTACCGCAACACCATCGCCCTGCTGCTGGACGTGGTCTCCACCACGGTGCTGTACTTCGTGCTGCTGATCCCCTTCAGCTTCCTGGTGGAGCGGCTGATGTTCCCGCAGCGCACCGCCCTGCGGACGGCCCTGGTGTCGGTGGCGGTGTTCGCGGTCTTCGCCGCCATCCTCTACCTGTTCCACCCGGGCTTCAAACTCGCCCACAACGTCGTTGTGACCGTAACGGCCTTCGTCATCGTGGTCATGACCATCCCGGCGCTGATCCTGCTGCTGGTCCGCGGCGTGGCGATGCTGCGGGCGATCGGGTCCAAGGCGGTCATCACCCAGCGCAGCGAGGCCGAGAGCGCAGGCGTGGTGATAGCCGCCCTCTCGCTTGCCGTATCCAACATGCGTCGCCGGCGGTTGAGGACCGCCCTGACGCTGGTGACCATCACCTCCCTGGTGGTCGCCCTGGTGCTGCTGACCACATCGTCGGCCTTCGACTTCAAGCTATTTGAGCCCTCCGGCACCTCGGGCGCCAGCTTCGAAGGTTTCCAGATCTACAACGCCTCCGACCGCCGCCAGCCGCTGCTGACGGAGATGGTGGAGGTGTACGAGGCGGCGCTGGAGGACGAAGCGCTGGTCATCCGCCGCGAGTGCGTCAACTACGGATACGACCACAAGAGCAGCAATGGCACGCTATTCCTCGAGGCCAAGGGCGAGCGCGTCAGGCTGCCCTACTTCCAGGTAATGGACCACCGGGACGACCTGATCGAGTACACGCTCAGGGTCAAGTCCGAGCCGTTCGACTGGCTGGGCATGTCCTGGGGCATGCTCCGACGGTCCAAGCCGTCAAGTTCAGGCAGCACCGATGCCGACAAGCTAGCCGGGTTCGTCACGGATCGGCTGACGGAAATGACGCGCCAGCCACCCAGCGAGCGGAAGGTTCGCCTCTCCGACCTGATCGAGGGGCAGTTCCTGGCCAAGGGCGACGTGGAGGTCTGCCTGCTGCCCAACACGATGGCCGAGGAGCTGGGCGTGAAGGTGGGCGAGACGGTCAGCGTGATGGGCCTGCCGCTGAAGGTCAAGGGCATCTGGACCGCCCAGACCAAGCGCGTGCAGCGCGACGCGAAGGGCAAGGAAAAGGAGGTCACCATCCCCGGGCCGCTGGACCAGTTGACCGACCTGGACGGTCTGCCCGTCACCGCCATGCGGAGCTCGATGCATCGCCAGGGCGAGCCGGACAACCCGCTGCACGCCCCCAGCCGCGAGATCGTCATCGTCCCGCGGGCATGGATAAGCAAGTATCGCGTATTCCCGAGTTGCGTTTACTCGCTGATCGTCATCCCCAAGGACGAGCAGGGCCGCCTGGACCCGTCGTTGATGTTCGCCGACGAGGGCGGCTCGGACGGCCCGCCAAGGCTCGCCAGGCCCGACCGGCTCGCCAAGGAAATCCTCAACGTGGACGTCTTCAGCCGCATGCTGACCAAGCCGGAGGACCCCACGCAGAAGCCCAAGGAACTCGCCCAGCGGATTTCCATGCAGACCGCCACGCACGTGAAAGGTTCGAAGATGATGCTGGTGGTGCTGGGCGCGGCCGTGCTTATGGTCCTGGCGATCATGACCGGGACGGTGTACGAGCGGATGCGGGAGATTCACATCTTCTCGTCGGTGGGGCTCTCGCCGCGGCACGTGGCGGGGATGTTCCTCATCGAGGCGCTGGTGTACGCGGGCATCGCGGCGGTGCTGGGCTACTTCCTGGGCATCATCGCCCTGAAGGGCCTGCTGGCGTACCTCAAATCGACCACGGGCAAGCCCCCGAGCTTCTATCCGAACTACCTCGGCGTATTCGTTCTTTACTCCATCGGCATGGCGGTGGCGGCGACGGTCGCCTCCAGCCTGTACCCGATCCGCCTGGCCTCGAAGATCGTCAACCCCTCGGCCGGCAAGGGCTGGCAGCTCGACGAGCTCTCCATCGACGGGCCGGGGACCGGGGCCGGGCCCACGGACCTGTGGCGCATCCGCCTGCCATTCATCGCCACCACCTGGGACGAGGCCAGGGCGATGATGGTCTATGCCTGCGATTACCTCGCCATCCACCAGGGCGAGCGCAGCGGGCGGTTCGTCTGCGAAAGCCCGCCGCTGGGGGCGGCCGCGGGCGATACGATGACCCTTACCATGCCGATCTGGCTGGCGCCCTTCGAGCGGAACCTCTCGCAGCACTCGGTGGTCCGCGCGGCCCCGGCCGAGGACGCCGCCTGGTGGGTGCTCTCGCTGGACCTGACGCGTATCTCCGGGCCACCGTACCTGTGGAAAAGAGGCGCCACCGTATTCGTAAACATGCTATGTAAGCACCTGCTGCGCTGGCGGGCAGCCACACAGCAGCAGGAAGCGGACTGCCTGGCCAGGGCGGACGAGACCTTTCCGCCGTCGACGTAGGCGGGCGAAAGTGAAACTGAAATGAGCATGGCGACTCAGGACAGACTGCCTGACGGACCGGAACAGCTTGAGCTGGCCAGCGGGCTGACACGGCGCACCTGGCCTGTAATCCTGTACGGCGCGCTGGTGCTCATGCCGGCCAACATCTACCTGCTGCTGGTGGCAGGTCAGTCGCTGACCGGGCCGATCTCCTTCATCGCCCTTATCCTCTGGGTCGAGGCGACCCGCCTGACGCGCCGCCCGCTGACCACGGCAGAGGCGTTCATCGTGTATTCCGTCTCCGCCGTCGCCGCCGGGCAGCTCATCTTCTACCTGTACGCGATTCACCCGGCCTACTTCCGCATCTCCGAGGTGGCCAACTCGGAGATGTTCAGCTTCCCCGACCCGAAAACCGGCGAGATGGTGACATTCGCCCAGGCCGCCCCCGAGTGGTGGGCGCCCAAGGCCGAGGTCGTCCGCCAGCGGACGTTCTTCCACACTGCCTGGCTGCTGCCGATCGGGGTGGGCATGGCGTCGTGGTTCTTCCACATGCTGGCCGACCTGTCCATGGGCGTGCTGGGATACTACCTGTTCGTGAAGGTTGAGAAGCTCCCGTTCCCCTTCGCCCATCCCCCGGCCGAGGCGTGCAAGGCGCTGACCCGCGGCAGCCCCGAGGCAAAGAAGGTATTCACCATCACCGGGCTGATCGGGACCGTCTGGGGGCTGCTGATATACATGCCGCTGACGCTGGGAAAGCGCATCACCGACTATCCCATCCCCTGGGCCGACTTCAACCGCCGGCTGCACACCGTCCTCCGCGGCGCGTCCATGGGGATCGCCACCGACATCCTCGCCTTCTGCGGCGGGTTCATCATCCCCTTCCGGGTGATCGTCTCCATGGCCATCGGCGCCTTCGCGGTGCAGTTCGTCGGCAACGCCTGGGCGGCGGGAGGGCTGGGCGAGATGCTCGGCCTCGACCCGTCCCAATGGCCGGTGCTCTGCGGGATCGCCCATCCGGAGATGATTCCACAGGCGGGGCCCATCCCCCAGGAGGCCTACTACTTCCAGCGGTTCGTCACCGGCATGGGCATAAAGGAGATGCTGCCCAACCAGATATTCGTCTGGATGCCGGTGATCATCGGCGGGATGGTCAGCGCCGGGCTGCTGCACATCGTCGCCTCGCCGCGCGCGCTGGTGCGAACCTTCGCCGCCCTGAAGACCTCCAGCCGGGGCATCGCCCAGGAGCGCACCCTGCCGCTGCGCTGGCTGCTGATCACATTCATATGCAGCGTGGGCGGGGCAACCCTGCTGTTCACCATCCTGGTCCGCGTGCTCAGCGGGCACCCGTTCCCCTGGTACTACGTGGCCCCGTTCGCGCTGGTCTGGTCGCTGATGTTCAGCCTGATCGACATCCGGGCGATCGGCACGACGGGCTTCCGGATCCAGCCGCCGTACGTCCGCCAGGGCATGATCATCGCCATGAAGCCGCGCCAGATTGACGTCTGGTTCGCCCCCTGGCCGATCGCCCTGGGCGCCGGCGGATGGGTGCAGGACTTCAAGAGCGCCGAGCTCACCGGCTGCACTCCCCGCTCGCTGATCGTAGCCAAGCTGATCGCCTACCCGGTCGGCATGCTCGCCAGCCTGCTGTTCATGAACATCTTCTGGTCGATCGCGCCGATCCCCTCAGCCCAGTATCCCTACACGACGGTGACGCTGCCGGTCTGGGCGAACCAGTTCTGCATCTGGATCAGTGCCTCACTGAGCTACGCGGGCAGGATGCCGCTCAGCGAGACCACGCAGGGCATCATCGGGCAGATCTTCAGCCTCAAGTGGATGGTGATAACGGCCGGAGTGTTCGTGGTGGTGTTCATCGCCGGCAAGATCTGGCCGCGCTACCGCCTCAGCGTGATCGGGCTGGCGGTCGGCTGCGTCATGCCCATACCTTTCGCCGTCTCACTGCTGGTCGGCGGGCTGATCGCCCGCTGGATCAGGCGCCGCACCGGGCCCGAATGGTTCGGGCGGAACCGGAATATAATCGTCGGCGGGCTGGCCGTCGGCGAAGGCGTGGTGATAGGCCTACTGGCCGCCATCGCCGCACTGAGAAGCTCCCTTATAGCACTACCGTATTGAGAGAACCCGACAACGAGGCAAGAACGCCATGAGCGAACTGACAGCCGACATCTCGGGAACGGAATTGGTCGGGTCCCTGGCCGTGATCGTCCGAGGCGCGAAGAAGTACTATTACATGGGCGCCGAGACGGTCAAGGCCCTGGACGGGATAGACCTGGAGATCAGGCGGGGCGAGTACGTCTCCATCATGGGTCCCAGCGGCTCGGGCAAGACCACGCTGTTCAACGTGGTGGGCGGGCTGACCAAGCCCTCCGACGGAGAGGTGTTCATCGACAAGACGGACATCAGCCGGCTTGGGCCTAACGAGCTGGCCTGGCTGCGCTGCCGGAAGATCGGGTACATCTTCCAGACGTTCAACCTGATCTCGATCATGACGGCCCTTCAGAACGTGACTCTGCCGATGATTTTCGCCGGCGTGGACCGTGGCACGCGTGAGGTCAGGGGGATGGACCTGCTGAACATGGTCGGGCTGGGCGACCGCGCCAACCACAAGCCGACCGAGCTTTCCGGCGGGCAGCAGCAGCGGGTCGCCATCGCCCGGGCATTCGCCAACGATCCGGCCATCGTGCTGGCCGACGAGCCCACCGGCAACCTCGACCTGAAAACCGGCATGGACATCATCAGCCTGCTGATCGAGATGAACCGCCAGCGTGGCGTGACGATCATGTGCAACACGCACGACCTGAAGATCATCGACGCCTCCGACCGGATCGTGTGGATCCGCGACGGGCAGGTCTCCAAGATCGAGACCAAGGACGAGATCGAGATCGACGTGGGGACGATGCGGCAGCGCGGCACCGGAAAGTCCGCGGAGGAGGCGTAGAGCGGCAGTTCGCCGCGGATAGCGCGGAGATGGAGCGGAAGACAGACTCGGCCGCCCCGGCGGCCATACTCAAGGTGAGAGTGCCGGACAATGAGTAGAGGCGAGCAGAAAAGCCAGTTTCCCATATCCCAGGCGATGCTTTTCGCGCTTCAGGGCATCCGACTGCGGATCGGCAGGATGCTGCTGGTGCTGGCGGGCGTGGCGGTGGCCATCGCCTTCACCAACGTGCTGCTGACCACCAACGACCTGTTCGACGCCATGGGCGCCACCGGCATGGAGGCCGCGCAGGGCCTGACGCGCGTGCCCGTGTTCCGCTGGCTGTGGATGGCGGTAGCGCTGCTGATATGCACCACCGGCACACTCAACGCCATCGTCATGTCCGTCACCGAGCGGGTCAAGGAGATCGGCACGCTCAAGTGCCTCGGGAGCCGCAACATCCACATCGTCGAGATATTCCTGTTCGAGTCCGTGCTGCTGGGCCTTCTGGGGGGCATACTGGGCGCGGTGATCGGCTACCTGGCGGCGCTGCTGAACTTCGGCGCGACGGTCGGGTGGAAGTACCTCACCGGCGAGATAGCCCTGGCGGCGGCGGAGAACATCCTCGTCTGCATCGGCATCAGCGCGGCGCTGGCGCTGCTGGCGAGCGTGATCCCGGTTCTCATGGCCGCCAGGATCGAGCCGGCCGCGGCAATGCGGTACGAAGTCTGAGAGAAAGGAGTTCCCCGCGATGGAAGGCAGCGGAATGATTCTGGTGGGTGCCGCCGCGACCACGGGGCTGATCCACACCCTCATCGGGCCGGACCACTACCTCCCGTTCATCATGATGAGCCGGGCCCGCGGCTGGGCCCTGCCCAAGACGCTGACCATCACCGTGCTGTGCGGCGTCGGGCACGTCCTGTCCTCGGTCGTGCTGGGAATGATCGGCGTGGCCGCGGGGCTCGTGCTCGCCAACGTGACGGGCGTCGAGGAGACGCGCGGGCAGATCGCCGCCTGGGGGCTGATCGCCTTCGGGATCGTCTATGCCCTGTGGGGCCTGTGGCGGCTCAGGACCGGAAGGACTCACACCCACGCGCACGCACACGCACCGGAAAGCCAGCACGCCCACGAGCACGCCCACGTGGAGGAGCACAGCCACGTCCACCCCGCCAAGGGCAAGCCCATCACCCCCTGGGTGCTGTTCGTGATCTTCGTGCTGGGCCCGTGCGAGCCGCTGATCCCCTTCTTCATGTACCCGGCCGCCAAGGCGAACTTCCCGCTGCTGGTGATGGTGACGTTGGCCTTCTCGGTAGTGACGGTGGTGACCATGACGGCGGTGGTGCTGGCCGGGGCGACTGGCCTGGCGCGGCTGCGCCTGCGATTCGCCGAGAAGTACATCCACGTGATCGCCGGGGTGGTCATCGCCGCCAGCGGGTTGACCATTCAGCTCTTCGACCTGTGAGCCCGCGTGCGCGGCTCACTTGGCGGCCGAAATCACGGCGCGGTTGCGCGCCTTGCCGACGGTGATCTGCTTTAGCGTCACGTGCCCGTGCTTGTCGGCCGTGACCACGCCGGAATCGACCGTCTTGCCACCGGATGGGCCCGCGGTGTTGGCGAAGCTGAACTTCGCCCCCGCCTTTGGCCTAAACTTCTGGCAGTGGCGCGGCGTCAGGTCCACCTTGCAGCTCGCCAGCGGGGCCGAGGAGTGCAGATAGACGGTCATCTCCCACCGCCCCGGGCGATCGACGATCGTCTCGGTCTCCCACAGCAGGTAGCCGTTGAGCATGCCGCCGCCGTCGCCGCTGCGTATGTCGCCGCAGCCGGGGTTGTCGTCGAGGGTGCAGTTGGCGAAGGCGGGCTTGGACTGGTCGCGGACGATCTTCAGCCGCCCGGCGCGGTACTCGCGCAGCGCCGCCGGGACCCTGTCGCCCCAGGAGACCTTCGAGATGCCCGCCCCGAACGGCTGGTGGGCGTCCATCAGCGTCCGCTTGTACTTCGGCAGCGACGCGTAGCTCATCTCCGAAGTGTGCGAGCCGGTGCACGAGACGAGGAACTGGATCGGCAGCCTCCGCGACGGGTCGGTCGAGACGTACTTGTTGAAGTTGCAGATTTCGTATGGGTTCTCGGCCGCGGGCTTGCCCTCGTATGCGCTGGGCGGGCCCCAGACGCCGTTGGCGCGGTTCCAGTCCACGAAGCCCTTGGTCAGCTCCGCCGACCCCCAGCCGATGAAGACGCTAAAGATGGCCGGGTGTCGCAGAGCCCACATCCCCCAGTGGCTGCCGTAGCAGTAAATCTGCTGGGGGTCGATCTCGTATGTCCGCTTTGCCCATTCGATGATCTTTGCGTGGCGGTTGTACGTCCACGGCCCCCAGGTGCCTTGCTTGAAGCTCTTGAGCGTCCCGTGGCAGTTGTTGGCGCCGATGTAGAACCCGTTCTCAGGCCCGGCCGAGCCCACCAGCAGGATGGCGTCGCGCCGCTGCCAGCGGCCCAGGTCGGGCTCGACGGTGTGGGACTTGCCGTGATTGAGCTCCAGCGCGGCGGGCTTGGCGATGCGGTTTGGATGCCACCGCATCACAAAGCCGTACTGCACCGGGCGCGGGGCCTGCGGAGGCACCGCCCAGTAGCAGTAGCGGCGCGTGATGACGTCGTCCTCCTTACGCTTGTACGGGCCGTCCTTGAACGTCGCGTCCTGGAGGACGGGCTCGGGGTCGGCGACCTTCTCGTCGATCGAGCCTGACACGTTGGCCTCCGAGAGGTCGGTGGTGTTCTCGACGCCGTTGACGGCCGTGACCACGGCATAGAAGGCCCGCCCCGCCTTGCCGACAGTGTGGACGTACAGCCCCACGCCGCTGGGAAGCGGCTTTTCGGCCTCCACCGCCAGGCGGACGGCGATGAAAGAATCGTCCAGCTTGCTGGGGCGGTTCTCGCCCTGCCAGATGCGGCGGACGATCCTCGTGTTGAAGCCCGAGCCAGGCACGACCTCGGCCAGCAGCTCGGCCCGGCCTATGCTCCCGGGCGTGATCGGCTTGTCGTGGCGATACACGCGATAGCGAAGCTCCCGCCCCTTGTCCCTGGGGATGAGCCCCTCGGCGTTGTAGCCGCGGACCTTCTTGATGAGGTCGCCCCAGGCGTAGCGATCCTTGCCCTCGGAGAGGTCCTCAACCTCCCTGAACGTGATGAAGACCTGCCCGGCGCGGTAGAAGGCCCGCAGGCCCTTGACCTGCCCGGGCGGGTCCTTGAGCTTGCCTTCGTAGGCCACCTCCAGCCAAGTCGCCTTGGGCTCATATCCTCGCCCGCGGAGGCCCAAGGCCAAGGCCCGCGAGGGCGAGGCGGCGAGTGCCTTGACCGCCGCGGTCACGTCGAACCAGCGGTAGTACGGCCCGGCCGGCAGGAGCTGCCGCTTGCCGGCAAAGACCCGGAAGGTGTGCGCGTGCCCTCCCTGTCGGGACATCACCAGCCGGGCGCGATGAACCTCCGCGCCCCTGGGCAGGGCCGACAGGTCGAACTTCATCAGCCTGCCGCCTTCCTCGGCGGCGGCGTAGGTGAGTGTCTTGGTGTGCTGGAAGTGCCCGGCAATGCCCCAGCGCTCGACGACGACGTCCGCCCGCGCGCCGGCGGCCCAGGCCCCGACACAGCAGCACGCCGCGACGGCCGCGGCTGCGATGCGCCTGCTTACTGACATTTCGCTCTTCCTTTCCGGCTCAGCGATGAATGCGAATGCGATGCCTGGCCTTGGTGATCTTCAGCTTCGCGACGGTCGCCAGGCCGTGCTCGTCCGCCTTGCCCGTGCCTACTTGCCGCGCGTCAGCTTCACCGTCAGCCCGCCGCCGGCGAGCTTGAGCTTCTCGAGCGTCACCAGGCCGTCGGCGTCGGCGACTGTCTGGCCCTTCTGGGGCGGGGCAGTCTCGCCACGCCGCCCGGGCAAGGTGACCGCCTCCCAGACGACCGCTTGGCCGGCCTTGAGCTTGAACTTGCTCAGCCGCCGGGGCGTCAGGTCGAAGGTGCTCTCCCGGCCGGTGATGGTGATCTCGAACCTGCCGGGCAGGTCCTTGATGTCCTTCCAGCCATACACGGTGTTGGTGTGCCCGTGCCCCTCGCCCTCCTTGTCCAGGGACGAATTTGCGAACGCCGGCACGGGCGTCGTCCTGCGGATGTCCAGCCCGCGCCAGAGCTGCGTGTAGCGGTCGGGCGGTGCCAGCTTGCCCCCCCAGGCCCAGTGGGCGTACAGGGGCTGGCGTGCCTGGTGCATGGCCGAGTAGAGCCGCCCGCGGCCCATGCCCCAGCCCTTGACGCGGCCCCAACTGCCGCCCTTGCAGACGAACAGTGGCAGGTCCTTGCCCCGCGTTGCCAGGACGACCTTGTCCAGCTCGCCCCAGCCCCAGTCTCCCCGGCCGGCCTCGTCGGTGATCCCGGGGTCCTTCGGGCCCCAGGCGGCCTTGAACCTCCCCGCCGATCGGCGGTCCAGAAGCCGGGACTCGAAGCCGGTGACCATGACGTAGGCAAAACGCCGCGGGTAGCTCATGGCGATCATCGCCGCCCCGTCGCCGCCGATGGGGATGATGCGATCGGGGTCGATGGGGAACTTCTTCTGGGCCCAGTCGAGGAAGGCGATGATCCGCCTCTGCGTGTGGTTGTGGACCATGCCGTCCGAGAGCGGCTCGGAGCCGCCGAAGGCCTCGTGGTAGCCGTACCACCCGCTGAAGGGGTAGTCGTGCGGGGCGATCTGGATGCTCCCGGCCATGAACTTGGCGTTCGGCTTGGCGTAGGTGTAGCTGCCGCCGTGAAAGTACAGCTCGACGGGGGCGGCCTTCTCGACGCCCGGCGGGACGAGCACCGACCAGTTGAAGTACATCGGCCGGGGCGAAAGCGGCGGCGCCGTCCACTGCACGTACACCTGCCGCCGGCCGGGATAGTCGAAGTACGGGCCCCACAGCCCGTCGCCCTGGCAGACGGGCTCGCCGGGCCCGGGCGTCTCGGCCAGCGGCCTGGCCAGCGCGTTGCCCGGCGAGAAGTCCTTCAGGTTGGCCTCGCCCGCCCGGCAGGAGACGACGGCGTAGTACCGCCGGCCGGCCTTGGCGGGATGGGCGACGAACAGCCCCGTCCCCGGCTTGAGCGCCCCGGCCTTGGTGTCGATCACGAACCGGTCGATCGGGTAGCGGTCCATCCGCGGGTGGTTCATGTGCCAGCGGTAGATGAAGCCGTTGTAGCCCGTCGTCAACTCGCCCATCTTGTCGGGCTTTATCATGGCCTGGGCGATGAGGTACTCGGTGTTGCGCCCGTTGAGGTTGTAGCCGGACATCGGGCCGACCTCGCCCAGCAGCTCGGCGGCGGCGATGCTCGCGGCGGAGATCGGCTTGTCGTGAGCGTAGATGCGATACCTTACCGGGTCCTCTGCCTGGGCCAGCGCCTTGTTGATCTCGCCCCAGGTGACCTTCTCGGCCGTCACCAGCGGGGCGGCCTCCTTGAAGGTGATGAACGTCTGCCCTGCCCGGTGGGAGGCCTGGATGCCCGTCACCTGCCGGGGAACCTCTGCCGCGGCGGCCAGGCACCACGACAGGGCCGCGGCGCCCGCCGCCAGCGTCGTCGCACGTTTGGCTGTCATTGCTCGTTTCCCTTCAGCTCTGTGTGCGTCGAGGATTACTTGGCGTCGCGCCAGTTGGGGCCGACGCCGAGATCGACTTCGAGAGGCACGCGGAGCTGCATGGCTCCGGTCATCTCTTCCGCGATGATTAACCCGTCCGCATCGGCTGCGTCTCGCGGCGTTTCGAAGAGCAGCTCGTCGTGAATCTGGAGCAGCATGCGGCTGGGGCGGGCCTCCTCGGCCAGGCGGCGGTGAATGTTGATCATGGCGATCTTGATGAGGTCGGCGGCCGAGCCCTGCACCACCGAGTTGATGGCGAGCCGCTCCGCCAACGCGCGGCGCTGCGGGTTGCCGGAGTCGAACCCCTCTATCCGCCGGCGCCGCCCGGCGAGGGTCTCGACGTAGCCGGCCTGCTTGGCCTGGGCGGCGCAGGCCTGGAGGAACTCCTCGATCTTTGGGAACCGCCGCTTGTAGGAGTCGATGAACTCGCCGGCCTCCTTGCGGCCGATTCGCAGCGTCCTGGCCAGCCCGAAGGCCGTCTGACCGTAGATGATGCCGAAGTTGACAGTCTTGGCCCGCGCCCGCTGGGCCGGCGTCACCTCGTCCAGGGCGACGTCGAAAACCTCCGCCGCCACGATCCGGTGAATGTCACGGTCGGCGAAGAACGCCGCCAGCAGCGTCTCGTCCTCGCAGAAATGCGCCAGGATCCGCAACTCGACCTGGCTGTAGTCGGCCGAGATCAAGACCTTGCCCTCATCGGCCATGAACGCCGCCCGAATCTGCCGGCCCAGCTCGGTCCGCACCGGGATGTTCTGGAGGTTGGGGTCGGAGCTGGAGAGCCTCCCCGTGGACGTACCCGTCTGGCGGAAGCTGGTGTGGACCCGCCCCGTGGACGGGTGTATGCAGTGGCCCAGGGCGACAAGGTAGGTGCTCAGCAGCTTGCTGATCTGGCGGTAGTCGAGCACCAGCGCCGGCACCTCGTGCTGGGCGGCGAGCTCGGTCAGGACGAACGAGTCGGTGCTGGGCCCGGTCTTGGTCCGCTTGACGACCCGCAGGCCGAGCTGCTCGAAGAGCACCCCGGCGAGCTGCTTCGGCGAATCGACGTTGAAGTCGGTCCCGGCGGCGGCGATGATCCGCTCGCGCAGCTCGTCGGCCCGCTTGGCGAGCTCGTTCTTCTGCCTGCCCAGCTCGGCGGGATCGACGCGGATGCCCTCCTGCTCCATGCTCGCCAGCACGGGCATCAGGCACATCTCGATCCGCTCGAAAAGCTCGGTGAGCCCCTCGTCGGCGAGCCGCTGGCGGAGGACTCCCGCCAGGCGCAGCGCGACGTCGGCGTCCTCGGCCGCGTATGGCGCCACCTCCTCGACGGGCACCTCGTCCATGGTCCGCTGGTTCCTGCCCGTGCCGAGCAGGTCCTTGATGGGGATGCAGCGGTGGCCGAGCATCTCGGCGGCCAGGCTGGTCAGGGCGAAGCTGCTGCGGTCGGCCTGGAGGACGTAGGCGGCGAGCATGGTGTCGAACATCGCCCCGGCCAGGGGGAACCCGGCCCGCCCCAGGACGATGAGGTCGTACTTGAGGTTCTGGCCGATCTTCTCGACCTTCGGATCGGCGAGGATCGGCCCGAGCTTCTCGCGGACCATGTCCTTGTCGAGGGTGACTGCCCCGAGCGGCCCGGCCAGTGGCAGGTACACCCCGCGGCCGGGCTTCCAAGCCAGCGAGATGCCGACCAGCTCGGCCCACATCGGCTGGGTGGAGGTGGTCTCGGTGTCCACGGCCAGGGCCGGCACGCCACGCAACTGCTTGACGAGCGCCTCCAGGCCTTGGGGGGTGTCAATGCACTGGTAGTCGAAGTCGGCCGCCGTCGTGACGCCCTCTTCGCCCTGCTCCGCCGCCGGAGGCGCCGCTTCGCCGGGGGCCGCGGCCGCGTCGCGCAGCTCCTCCAGCCGCCCCAGCAGCCGCCTGAGGCCCAGCTCCGTGAAGATCGGCCTGACCGCGCCGACGTCCACGCCGCGGAAGGCCATGTCCGCGAGCTTCAGCTCGACGTCCACCTCGCCGTCCAGCGCCACCAGCTTCCGCGCCAGGGCCACGTCCTCGGCGTGCTTGCGGACGTTCTCGGAGAGCTTGGGCGTCAGCTCGTCGGCGTGCTCGACGACCGCCAGGGCCGAGCCGTACTTCCGTATCAGCTCCACGGCCTTCTTCGGCCCCACGCCGGGCACGCCGGGGATGTTGTCCACCTTGTCGCCGCAGAGGGCCTGCACCTCGACCGCCTTGTCCGGCGGATAGCCCTTCTGCTCGGCGAGGGCGGCCGGGCCTATCATCTCGTCCTTCACCGGGTCGTACAGCGTCACGTTCTCGCCCAGAAGCTGCTCGAGGTCCTTGTCCCGGCTGACCAGCACGACGTGCAGGTCGGCCCCCGCCAGCCGGCGGGCGATGGTGGCCATGACGTCATCCGCCTCGGCGCCCTCCCTGGCCAGCAGGGGTATTCCCATGGCCCGAACGATCTGGAAGATCCGGTCCCGCTGCACGGGCAGGTCCTCGGGCGGGGCCTCCCGCTGGGCCTTGTATTCCGGATACAGCCGCGTGCGCTCGAGGCCCTCGCGCGGGGAATCGCCGGCCACGGCCAGGTAGTCCGGCTTCCGCTCGGCGATGAGCTTCAGCAGCCAGGTGCAGAACACGTGAGTGGCCCGTGTGGGCTCGCCTGCGGGGCTTGTCAGCTCGCGCGGCGCCGCAACGGCCCCGCCCCAGCGCCCCCCAAGAGGGGCGTAGTAGGCACGGAAGACCTGCCAGTGCCCGTCGATGACGTAGAGTTGCTTGGCCAAGCCGCTCTCCGATGCGCGCCCCAAGACCCTACCGCCCGCCGCGGCGGCGGTCAACGCCCCCCGCCGGCGGGGCGAAAAATCTATTGACGCGACCGGCAAGCGGCACAATACTGTGAGCTTGTGGTGCCGGCGGGCCAGAGCCTACGCCGGCGCGAAGGCCATCATAGATACTTTACGTGCGCGCTGCTGACAGACCTGCGGTAGTTCGTCATAGAAGGAGTCGGGAGATGGCACGCGTTGTACAGCGACGCGGGGGACCTCCATACTTGCTGGTCGTCTTTGTGTTCGTGGCCCTAATCGCCACGACCCTGGCGGTGATCTTCTACATCGGAAAGGAGGATGCCGCCCAGAAAGGAGCCCTGGAGACCAAGGCGCGCAAGCGGGCCGAGCTGGAAGCCGGCACTTACAAGAACACGATCGCGCCTAAGCTCATCGAAAAGATGACGGGCGCGAAAGAGGCGATGGCCCTGAAAGACGTCCTGGAAGAGGTCGAGCGGGACCTGGACCTGGAGCACAGCAAGGGCGCCGGCAACCTCGGCGAGGCCGTGCGAAGCCTCAACCAGAAGGTCACGGACAATCTCACGCGCATCAAGCAGCTCCAGGACAGCGAGAACAGCCTGATCGCGAGCCTGAAGGCGCAGGAGCAGGCCGTCCGGGACCTGAAGGCCAAGTACGACACCGACACCAAGCAGGTCACGGGCGAGCGGGACGCCGACCGGCGGGACTTTGCCAACAAGCTCAGGGCCAAGGATGACCAGCTCAATCGCACCACGGCGGCGCACACGAAGAAACTGGCCGGCCGTGACCAGCAGATCACCGCCCAGGCCCAGGAGCTCGACAGGTTGAAACGCGAACTCCAGGTCAAGGACGTCCAGAGCGACGAGCTGAAGGAGATCATCCGCGAGCAGAAGGGCACGGCGGGCGACCCGGGCATCATCGTGATGCGCAAGGCCGACGGCAAGGTCGTGAAGGTCCTGCCCGAGGAGAAGATCTGCTACATCAGCCTCGGCGAGAAGGACAACGTCAAGGCCGGGGTGCCGTTCGCCGTGTACTCCCCCAAGGAAGGAATCCCCGGAACCGGCAGGGGGGTGGCCAAGATCATGGTGATCAACGTCGGGCAGATCAGCAGCGAGTGCCGCATCACCGAGTGGGACAAGGATCACCCGATCTCCGAGGGATACCTGGTGGCCAACCTGGTCTTCAACATCACCAGGACTTACAGCTTCGTGGTCCAGGGCGAGTTCGACCTGTACTCCGAAGGCAGGGCCGACCCCGAGGCCGGCCGGAAGATCCGCAAGTTCATCGAGGGCTTCGGCGGAAAGGTCGAGGACAAGGTCGGCGTCACCACCGACTTCGTCATCATGGGCGCCGAGCCGCTGACACCTCCCAAGCCCGCCGAGGATCAGCCGGCGGCCTGGGCGGCATACAACAAGCTCCTGAAGAAAGTCCGGGACTACCAGTCCGTCAAGACCGCCGCCGAGAGCCTCCGGATCCCGGTTCTTAACACCAACCGGTTCCTGGCCTTCACGGGGTACGTCCCCAGGCGCAGGCTGGTGGATTGACCTCCCGGCCAGGGGGCGGTTGTGCGGCAACCATCGCGGCGGCTTTTGTTGGCCGCCGCGTTCATTTGCGCTACGGGATATGGATGGTGCGGGGCGCTATGATTACTCGGTCAAGCCGGGCAGTCTCAGCCGGCCATTGAGCGGAGATCGGGTGAAATGCTATGGGCCAAGATGCTTGCCGGGGCGCTCATCGGCGGGGCAGTCGGCATGCTGATGGGCCGGGCGCGCGTCTGCCACTCGCCCCACTGCCACGCCAAGCTGAACATGTTCGCCAGCATCGCCGCGGCGGCGGTCTTCGGCGCGGCGGTGGCGTACTACTTCGCCGGCCGCTGAGGCCCGCGACTGGGCGGGCAACGTGGCGGCGCGGCAACGTGCGAAATCTGCTTGGCGGCTTCAGTCTCCTCGCCCAGGTGTCGAAACTAAGGAACGAGGCCTGAGTCAGCGCTGCCGAGGCGGCGCGGGAGACGGATCATGGGCGACCGGGCGCACGAACTGTTCCGCAGGTGTTCGGACAACCCGCTGTTGACGGCCGACGACTGGCCCTACCCCGTCAACTCCGTCTTCAACGCCGGCGCCGTCCGCCTGAACGGGCGGACGCTGCTGCTGGCGCGCGTCGAGGACCACAGCGGCATGAGCCACCTTTGCGCCGCCACCAGCGCCGACGGGCTGGCCGACTGGCAGATAGACCCGGCGCCGACGTTCCCGGCCGATCCTGCCAACCATCCCGAAGAGCTCTGGGGCGTGGAGGACCCGCGGATCACCCGCGTCCCCGAGAGCGGCGATTACATGATCGCCTACACCGCCTACGGCGAGGCCGGGCCGCTGGTGTCCCTTGCCCGGACGCGCGACTTCAAGCGGTTCGAGCGGCTGGGCGCCGCCATGCCGCCCGAGAACAAGGACGCCGCCCTCTTCCCGGTCCGCTTCGGCGGGAGGTGGGCGATGATCCACCGGCCCTACGGAGCGGGCCAGGAACACGTGCCCGCCCACATGTGGATATCGTTCTCACCGGATCTGACGCACTGGGGCGACGCGCGGATCCTCATGCGGGCACGCCGCGGCGGGTGGTGGGACGCAAACAAGATCGGGCTCTCGCCCCCGCCGCTTGAGACGCCCGCCGGCTGGTTGATTCTCTACCACGGCGTCCGCGCAACCGCATCCGGCAAGACATACCGGCTGGGAATCGCCCTGCTCGACAGGGACGATCCGACCAGGGTGCTCCGCCGCGGAGACAGTTGGGTCTTCGGGCCCCAAGATGCGTGCGAGCGCTTCGGCGACGTCCAGCAGGTCGTCTTCCCATGCGGGTGGGTGCTGAACGGAGATGAGCTCCGCGTCTATTACGGCGCGGCCGACACCTGCATCGCCCTGGCCACCGCCAGCCTCAGCGAGGTGCTCGACTACCTCCAGGCGATGCCCGCCTACGAGCCGCTGCGGTCGTAGCGCCCGGCGGGCGCCACATCACGGTTGCCCCAGCGAGCGCCTGGCCTTAAAATCCCGCCGCAATGAGTGCCCCTGCCGACGACAGGCCCGGTGCCAGGAGGATGCTCTTCCAGTTCAGCATCTACGGGTTCCTGAAGAACCAGCGGTACTTCGACCCGTTCGTGATGCTGTTCTTCCTCCAGGTGCTGCGGGAAGACTTCTTCAAGGTGGGCCTGCTGATCGGCTACCGCGAGGTGCTCATCAACATCTTCGAGGTGCCCAGCGGGGCCATAGCCGACCTGTACGGGCGGCGGCGATGCATGATGTTCAGCTTCTGCGCGTACATCGTCTCGTTCACGATCTTCGCGTTCTCGTCGGTCCTGTGGCACTTATTCGTGGGCATGACGCTGTTTGCCCTGGGCGACGCCTTCCGAACCGGCACCCACAAGGCGATGATCTTCGAGTACCTCCGCCACGAGGGCCGGGCCGACGAGAAGACGCGCTACTACGGCACCACCCGGAGCTGGTCGAAGATGGGCTCGGCCCTTTCGGTGATCATCGCCGCGGGCCTGGTGTT